>NZ_NHPJ01000128.1 GCF_002252985.1 Halorubrum halodurans
TCGTCGCCGGGGAGCAGGTCGGGCTCGAGCGCGGCGTACTTCGTCTCGAAGGCGTCCGAGCCGAGCAGCCGCTCGCGGTAGATCACCACGTCGACGGCGAAGCCGGCGAACTCGACGGCGTACCGGGCGAGCCGCTCGCCCGCGACGCGGTCGACGTACTCGGCGTCGGCGTCGACGCCCGTCTCGAGCGGGGCGAACGCATCCGTGTGGACGACGAGCTCGCGGTCGTCGCCGACGTCCGCGACCGCGATCCGGGCGTCGAGCGCGATCGGGGTGAGGTCGCCGAACAGTCGGAGGTCACACAGCGCGTGGTGGTCGATCCGGCGGCGGGCGGCCGCGGTCGTCGAGAGCAGGCGATCGAGCACGCGCCCGTACTTCGGCTCGAAGCCCGCCTCCGCGCGCTCGACCGCGCCGGCACGGGTGAGCGGGCGGCGGCCGTGGCCGTCCGCGAAGTGTTCGCGGACCCGCGAGAGCGCGCGCTCGTCGGCCGGCGAGAGCGGCGGGTCGCGCACGTCGTAGCCGAACCGGCCGCCGTCGCGCTCGCGGATCGTCGCGACGACGCCGGGGGCGGACTCGTACTGCGCGCGGACGTCGGGGGCGTACCAGGCTTCGGGATCGTCGGGCGGGACCGGGGCCGGAACCGCGGCGTCGTCGCCGCCGGATCCGCCGCCGATCCGCAGGGTGGGGCTCGTCACGTCTCTCGTCTGCTCGACCGGAGTTCGACCATCCGATATAACCGTTCTCTTTTACTGACATGTCGTTTCAGGGGCCTGAAACGCCGCCGACGCTCGGGAGGACCGACCCCGAAGAGGTCCGTCGTCGGTCCGCCGGCGAGTCGGCCCGGAGGCGAACGTCGTCCGGGGCGGCGCGGTCGACGAGTCGGTCGGGGCCGCGTTCGCCGTCCGGGTCGTCGTCGCCGACCTCGAGTACGCCCCGCCGCTCGCCGGTGCCGATCCCTGTCCGCGCCGCGGAACGCCGCCGTCGGCGTGCGCGTTCGGCGCGCGCGAGCCGCTCTCGTATGACGGTTGCGGCTACTCCGGGATAGCGATCGGCCGCGACCGACGGCGAGGGGATACGTCATCATCGTTAACGATGGATTTATTCGACGGTCGACGCCCTGTTACCCCATGGCAACAGATCCCACAGCGGGGGACGGAGCGTCGGGGGACGACGCGTCGGGATCCGCGGCGGCCGGCCCCGACGCGTCCGGACTCGATCCGTCGGCGGCCGCGCTCGGTCACGAGCGGCCGGACGTGCCCGCCTACCGGGCGCTCGCGTCGGCCCTCCGCGAGCGCGTCGAGGGCGAGGTCGAGTTCGACGAGTACGCGCAAGTGCTGTACGCGACCGACGGCAGCGTCTACTCGGCGCGGCCCGCGGGCGTCGTGTTTCCGCACTCGGTCGCGGACGTCCGGGCGGCGATGCGGGTCGCCGCCGACCACGACGTCCCGGTACTCCCGCGCGGGGCGGGATCCTCGCTCGCGGGACAGACCGTCGGCCCCGGCTGCGTCGTGTTGGATCTCTCCAGACACATGGACGAGATACGGGAGGTCCGCCCCGACGACCGCCGGGCGGTGGTCGAGCCGGGCGTCGTCCAGGACCGCCTCGACGACCGGCTCGCGGAGGACGGACTGAAGTTCGCGCCCGACCCCGCCTCCTCGGCGCGGGCGACGGTCGGCGGCGGGATCGGCAACAACTCCACCGGCGCGCACTCGGTCCGGTACGGCATCACCGACGCCTACACCGAGGAGCTCCGGGTCGTGCTCGCGGACGGCTCCCTGATCCACACCCGCGAGGTCGTCCTCGACTCGCCGGAGTACGAGGCGATCGTCGCGGGCGAGGAGGGCGGCGAGCGGGAGGCGGCGCTGTACCAGACGGTCCGCGAACTCGTCGCGGGCAACGAGGCGGCGATCGCGGAGCGGTACCCGACGCTCAAACGGTCGGTGTCGGGGTACAACCTCCACAAGGTGATCTACGAGAACGACGACGGCGAGGAGGTCGTCAACCTCTCGAGGCTGTTCGTCGGCGCGGAGGGCACGCTCGGGGTCGTCGTCGAGGCGGAGGTGTCGCTCGTCACCCGCCCCGAGGAGACGGCGCTGGCGCTGTACTGTTTCGACTCGCTTCCGGCCGCGATGCGGGCGGTCCCCGAGGCGCTGGAGTTCCCGGTGAGCGCGGTCGAGCTGATGGACGACGAGGTGTTCTCGCTCGCGGCGGGCTCCCCGCAGTTCGCGGAGTACGCGGAGCCGATCCCCGACCGCGCCGCGGCGGCGCTGATGCTCGAGTGGGACTCCGAGCTCGTCGACGACTTCGAGGCGGCGGTCGCCGACACGAACGCGCGCTTTCTCGAGGGGGGCGACGCCTTCGACGTCCTGGAGGCGTACGCGGACGAGGCGCAGGCGGACCTCTGGAACCTCCGGAAGGCGGCCATCCCGCTGTTGATGAGTATGGAGGGGGACCCGAAGCCGTACCCGTTCATCGAGGACGCGTCGGTGCCGCCCGCGGAGCTCGCGGAGTACGTCGGCGAGTTCGAGGACGTGCTCGAGGCCCACGACACCTCGGCGGCGTACTTCGCACACGCCGGCAGCGGCACCCTCCACATCCGCCCGATCCTCTCGTTGAAGGAGGAAGAAGGGATAGAGAAGATGCACTCGATCGCCGACGACGTCACCGACCTCGTGTTGGACCACCACGGCGCGTTCTCCGGGGAGCACGGCGACGGCCTCGCGCGCACCGAGTTCAACCCGAAGATGTACGGCGACGAGCTCTGGAGCGCGTTCCAGGAGCTGAAGTCGACGTTCGACCCCGAGTGGCGGCTGAACCCCGGCAAGGTCGTCTACGTCGACGGCGAGACCGCGAGCGAGCGAGGCTACCCGGACACCGCCGCCGACACGGACATGCGTGAGCACCTCCGGTACGGCCCGGCCTACCGCTCGATCGAGCCGACGACGACGCTCGATTTCGACGACGAGGGCGGCTTCTCGCACCTCGTGGAACTCTGTAACGGCTGTGGCACCTGCCGGGAGACCGACTCGGGCGTGATGTGTCCGACCTACCGCGCCTCCGGCGAGGAGATCCAGACGACGCGGGGGCGCGCCAACATGCTGCGGGCCGCCATCAGCGGCGACCTCGACGACGACGAGATCCACTCCGACCGCTTCCAGGAGGAGGTGCTCGACCTCTGTGTCGGGTGTAAGGGGTGCAAGAGCGACTGTCCGACCGGCGTCGACCTCGCGAAGCTCAAGGCGGAGGTGAAACACGAACACCACGAGAGGGAGGGCGCGGGGCTCCGCGAGCGGCTCTTCCGCGACGTCGACCGCCTCTCGGCGGTCGGGAGCGCACTCGCGCCGGTCTCGAACGCGGCGACGAAGCTCCCCGGCGCTCGCCGGGTGATGGACGCCGTCGCGGGGATCGCGCCCGACCGCGCGCTGCCCACGTTCCGCTCCGAGAGCTTCGAGGAGTGGTTCGCGGCGCGGGGGGGTTCGAGCGTCTCGCCCGCGGACGCGACCGACGCGGTCGTCCTCTTCCCGGACACCTACACCAACTACAGCTACCCGGCGGCCGGGAAGGCGGCGGTGGAGGTGCTGGAGGCCGCGGGGGTCCGCGTCGAGGTGCCCGGCGACCTCGCGCCCTCGGGTCGCGCCGCGTTCTCGACGGGCTTCCTCGACGCGGCCCGCGAGCGCGCCGAGACGAACGTCGAGCGGCTCGCGCCCCGCGTTCGCGAGGGGAAGTCGGTCCTCTTCGTCGAACCCTCCGACGCGGTCATGTTCCAGGACGAGTACCTGGACCTGCTCGGCGGCGAGGACGCGGCGGCGGTCTCGGCGGCCGCCTACGGCGTCTGTGAGTACCTCGACGCCGGCCGGGTCGACGAGCGACTTCGATTCGACGCGCCGGACGAGTCGCTCGCCTACCACGGCCACTGTAACCAGAAGGCGCTCGACACGGACCACCACGCGGTGGGCGTGCTCCGGCGCGCCGGCTACGCGGTCGACCCGCTCGACGCCTCGTGTTGCGGCATGGCCGGCTCGTTCGGCTACGAGTCCGAACACTACGACCTCTCGAAGGCCATCGGGTGGATCCTCTTCGACCGGCTCGAGGAGAGTCCCGCCGAGACGGCGACCGCGCCGGGGGCCTCCTGTCGATCGCAGCTCGGCGATCGCGACGGGGCCGCGGAGACCCCCCCGCACCCGATCGAGAAGGTCGCCGAGGCGCTCGTCGGCCCGGCGGAGACGGTCACCGGCGACGACTGAGATCGACGACGACCGGGACCGCCGGCGGTGATCGAGGCCGACGACGACCGTGGGAGGAACCGGTCGGTCGCCCAACGTTTATCTTCGTCCGTCCCGTGGTAACTGTTGTCATGTGCCACCACGGAGACGAGGCGCTCTCCCCGGCGGAGATCCGGGAGCGTCACCGATCGCTGGCGGCGGAAGGGGAGGCCGACGACGCGCCGGACGAGCGGGTCGAGGAGCCGGCGGAGACCGACGATCCCGAGCGGCCGGCGGAGCCGCGAGCGCCCGCCGACGACTGACGCGACGGCGGCGCGTCCCGCCGCGAATCCCGCCTTTTTAGCGCGACGACCGCCGGGACGAGCCGCGGCTGAAGTCGTCGTTCCGCCGGCCGAAGGACACTATCCGCTCCGTCCCCAACCGATCGCATGGACCTGTTCTGGCACCGGCGCGACCCGCGGCTCCGCGACAACGCGGGACTGGCGGCGGCCGCCGCGGCCGCGGCCGCGCGGAACGATCGGGTCGTCCCCGTCTTCGCGTACGACGCGGAACTCCTGGAGACGGTCGGCGCGAGACGACGGGCGCTCTCCCTCCGGTCGCTGGCCGCCCTCCAGCGACGCTACCGCGAGCGCGGGAGCGCCCTCGTCGTCCGTTCGGGCGACCCCGCGACGGTCCTCCCGGATCTCGCCGCGGAGTACGGCGCGGAGCGAGTCACCTACAACGAGCACTACCGGCCCGCGCGGCGGGAGCGCGAGCGCGCGGTCGCGTCGGCGCTCGCGGACGACGGCGTCGAGACGGACGCACGAACCGACCTCGTGGTGGTCGATCCCGACCGACTGGCCGCGTCGTACCCGAACCACGGGCGCTTTCGAGACGACTGGGACGCGGTCCCCACGCCGGACCCGTACCCGGCGCCGGAGGCGGGGAGGTTCGCCGACGTGGGGGGCGAGCGATCGGTGCGTGCGGTCGCCGCCGACGCCTCCGGCGACCTTGATGTCGGCGACCCCGACCCGTTCCGAGCCGACGTCGACCTCCCGACGGCCGGCCACCGCGCCGCCCGTGATCGGCTCGACGACTTCCTGTCGGCGGGGATCGCGACCTACGCCGACACCCGCGACGACCTCGCGCGGGCGGTGGAGGCGCCGACCCACGCCGTCTCGCGGCTGTCGCCGTACCTCGCGACGGGCGCGATCGGGATCCGGGAGGTGTGGGCGGCCGCGACCGACGCGCTGGAGGCGGCCGCGACCGACGACGTTCGCCGAAACGTCGAGAAGTACCGGGACGAACTGACGTGGCGGGAACAGCAGTACCACCTGCTGTACTACGCCCCGGACCTGGCCGAGTCGAACTACCGGTCGTTCCCGAACCCGATCGCGTGGCGCGAGGACGACGCGGGGTTCGACGCGTGGAAGCGAGGCGAGACGGGGTATCCCCTCGTCGACGCCGGGATGCGCCAGCTGGAGGCGGAGGGGTACGTCCACAACCGTCCGCGGCAGGTGGTCGCGAGCTTCCTCACCAAACACCTCCTCGTCGACTGGCGGCGCGGGGCACGGTGGTTCATGGAGCGACTCGTCGACGCCGACCACGCGTCGAACCACGGGATGTGGCAGTGGATCGCCTCGACGGGGACCGACTCGGTCGACGTGCGGATCTTCGACCCGGTGAGCCAGGCCGCGAAGTACGACCCGGAGGCGACGTTCGTCCGGGAGTACGTCCCCGAACTGCGGGAGGTGCCGGCCGACACCGTCGTCGACTGGCCGACGCTTTCGCCCGAGGAGCGCGAGGACCTGGCCCCCGACTACCCCCACCCGATCGTCGACCGGGACGCCGCCTACGAGCGGGCGAAACGCGTCTTCGAGGAGGCGCTCGGCAAGCGGTGAGAGGCGGCACTCGGCAGGCGGTAAGCGCGGTCGTCGGACCGCGGCCGGCGGCCCGCCTCCGGAGCCGGCCTTTTTGATCCCGCCCGTCCTCGTCGGCGTATGCCGAGCGTCAGCGACACCTACATCGAGAACCGCCAGCGCGTCCAGCCGACCCACACCAACAACTACGCGTCGGCCCACGGGGGCAACGTCGTCAAGTGGATGGACGAGGTGGGCGCGATGTCGGCGATGCGCCACGCCGGCGAGACGTGCGTCACGGTGAGGATCAACGAACTCGACTTCAAGCGGCCGATCCCGCAGGGGGACACCTGCGTGATCGAGTCGTACGCGTACGCCGCCGGCCGGACGAGCGTCCGGGTCCGGCTCCGGGCGTTCCGCGAGTCCCCCCGAACCGGCGAGCGGGAGCTGACGACGGACTCCTACTTCGTCTTCGTCGCCGTCGATGCGGAGGGATCGCCGACGCCCGTTCCCGACCTCACCGTCGACGGCGAGCGCTGTCGGGAGCTGCGCGACGACGCGCTCGCGGCGGAGCCGGACGAGGAGTAGTCGCCGGCAGGGAGAGAGGATGTTTATCGAGAATAGTCGATGTCCCTGATATCGATCTGATTCTGTGGAGTTCGAACGATGCGGTGGCGTCGCCGGCGCTTCGCGCCGGCTTCACGCGAGAGCGAAGCTCTCGCCCTGCGCCTGCGAGCGCCCGACAGGGCGCGAACCGCGAGACTGGGGTGGTGTGAGAGGCGGGGCTGTGCGGTCGGGTGGGACGCAAAGGGGCAGCCGGGAGGACGAAGCTTGGCGACGTAAGCACCGCAGCGAAGAAGCGGGAGCGACTGAGCGAGGAGCACAGCGAGCCGCGCGAGTTCTCCCGGCTGGGGCTTTGATGATCGTCACCGCGCTAGCAACCAAGTATTGCCGAGCGACCAAGACTGTGGACGTGTTCACCGCGCGAGCAACGATCTCGGTTCGATCGAATCGATCTCGACCGACGGTGAGGAGACGGCGATCAGAATTTCCGTCGAATCGACCCGACCACAACACTAAAGTTACATCGAGTTTTCTCAATATGTATGTCGATGCTCGACCGACTGTTCGGCGGCGGAAGCGAGGAGGAAGACTGCTGTGACGTGCGTATCGAGGAGGTAGACCCGGACGACGACGGAGCGGAAGCGTGAGCGACCGGTCGAAACGAGAGAACTCATCGAACATGTCCAATCAGGCCAACGGCGAACGCGACGGACTCGGCGAGGAAACCGACGACGGAACCGGATCGGCGAGCGCGACGCTCGGGCGGCTCGAGGAGGGAAGCGGGAGGGCCTGCTGTGGGGGGTCGGTCGTCGACGATCGCCGACCCGACCCCGAACGGGTCGCGAGCGAGGAGGCGGTGTTCAAGGCGCTCGCGAACGAGAAGCGGCTCGCGGTCGTCCACGCGCTCCGCGACGGCGAGCTCTGCGCCTGCGACCTGGAGGCCGTCCTCGACGCGCCGCAATCGACGGTGGCGACCCACCTCCGGAAGCTCCGTGACGCCGGGATCGTCCGCACGCGGAAGGACGGGAAGTGGACCCATTACCGGATCGCCGACACCGCGAGCCTCCAGCTGATCGACCTCGCCGCGGCGCTGGGAGAGGAGTCGTGATCCCGCCGGGGGCCGAGGCGGCGCTCGCCGATTCCTGGGAGTACTTCCTCCACCTCGCGGTCGTCCTCGCGCCGCTCTTTCTCGGAGCCTCCTTCCTCGTCGGGCTCGCCCAGGAGTACCTCCCGCCCGAGCGCGTCGAGGAGCTGCTCCGCTCGCGGGACCACGGCAGCGGGAACGTCCTCGCGACGGGGCTGGGAGCGGTGACGCCGTTCTGTTCGTGTTCGACCGTCCCGGTCCTGGCGGGGCTTCTGAGCGCGGGCGCGCCTCTCGGAATGTCCTTCTCCTTCCTTCTCGCCTCGCCGATCGTCAACTGGATCGCGGTCGTGTTGCTGTTCGGGCTCTTCGGTCCCGTGGTGACGGCCGCGTACGTCGTCGCGGCGCTCGCCTGCGCGATCGTCGGCGGACTGGTCGTCGGCGCGCTGGACCTCGACCGCTACGTCAAGGACGTTCGGATCACCGCTGGCGGCCGGCAGGTAGCGACCGACGGCGGGGCGGCCGCGGCCGGCGGCTGCTGTGACCCCGATCCGACGCCGGCGGCGGACGGGTGCTGTGAGCGCGACGCGACCGCGCCGACCCGAACCCACGCCGAGCGAGTCTCCGCGGCCGGCCGCGGTGCCGGCTCCTTCTTCCGCGACACGTTCCCGTACCTCCTCGTAGGGATCACGGTCGGCGCGCTGATCCACGGCGCGGTGCCCGCGGAGACCCTCCAGCGGGTGGCCGGACCGGGGAACCCGCTGGCGACGCCGCTGGCGGCGCTCGCCGGCGCACCCATCTACGTGAGCCTGAGCGGCATGTTGCCGATCGCCCACTCGCTGACCGAGGCCGGGATCCCGATCGGGACCGTGATCGCGTTCGTCATCGGCGGCGCGGGGATCAGCGTCCCGAACCTGATCCTGTTGAACAAACTGTTCGAGCGCCGGCTGCTGGCCATCTACGCGACCACGGTGGTCACGATCGGCGTCGTCGTGGGGGTCCTGTTCAACACGCTGCTTTCGGGGGTCCTCTAGATCAGGGTCGGACCTCGAGAGCGTCCCTCGCCGCTTCCTCGCTCCTTTTGCCCCGAGCGTCCGAACGGGGAACCGATGACGTCCACACGCGACGACACCGACCTCGAGTTCGTGAAGCTCGACGGCACCGGCCTCCACACCAGCGAGCTCCAGTTCGGCACCTGGCGGTTCGGCAAGGAGAACGAGGCGGGCGAGGTCGAGATCGGCGAGGAGCGCGCCCACGAGCTGCTCGACGCCTACGCCGACGCCGGTGGCCGGTACATCGACACCGCCGACGTGTACGGCGGCGGCACCTGCGAGGAGTGGATCGGCGACTGGCTCGCGGACCGCGACCGCGAGCGCTACACGATCGCCTCGAAGATCTACTGGCAGATCCGCGACGGCGACCCGAACAGCCGGGGAACGAACCGCAAGAACCTCCGGCACCGCCTCGAGGCGCTGCTCGATAGGCTCGGCACCGACTACGTCGACGTGCTCTACATCCACCGCTGGGACGACGCGACCGACGCCCGCGAGACCATGAAGACCCTGAACGGGTTCGTCGAGTCGGGAAAGGTCCACTACCTCGGCGCGTCGACGCATCGACCGAACGCCTGGAAGGTCGCCCGCGCCAACGAGATCGCCCGCGCGGAGGGGTGGGAGCCGTTCACCGTGCTCCAGCCGCGGTACAACCTCGTCGACCGCGAGGTCGAGGGCGACTACCTCGAGTTCGCCCGCCAGCAGGGGCTCGGGGTCTGCCCGTGGAGCCCGCTCGGTCAGGGCTTTCTCACCGGCAAGTACGACCGCGAGGAGGACCTGCCCGAGGAGTCGAAGGTCGCCTCCTCGAGCCGGTTCCGGGAGTCGTACCTCACCACGGAGAACTTCGACGTCCACGACGAGCTCGATCGGGTCGCCGACGAGGTCGACGCCTCGCCCGCGCAGGTCGCGCTCGCGTGGCTCTCCCACCGCGACGGCGTCACCGCGCCGATCGTGGGCGCGCGCACCGTCGACCAGCTGGAGGAGAACCTCGCGGCCGCGGATATCGACCTCTCCGACGAGCAGGTCGACCGGCTCACGGACGCGAAGGCGAGCCCCTACGAGGGGCTGTAGCGGAGCGTCGGAGGACGTTCCGCATCGGTGCCGCGTCCCGGAGGTCGGTCAACACGAGGGACGCCCGGCCGAGATACGGAGCCCGCGGTCGACGACGCACCGTCGTTCCCTCCGTGTGACGGCCGACGGGCGGTCGTTCGAGGTCGTCGGGGGACGTCCAGACGTCCCGTTCTCGGCGAGCCTCAGTAGCACGATTCATATGTCTCGGTCATGAAGTGACGGGAGGATGAAACGACCCGAGGGACGCTCGGCCACGGAACTCGCGGAACGACCGATCGCCGCGGATCTCCGTGCGGAGTTCGGGTCGACCGAGCTGCCACGCCATCTCGCGCTCTTCTACCGGTCGAAGGAGGCGCAGTTGGCCGCTACCACGGCCTTCCTCGTGGAGGGCCTCCAGTCGGGCCACCGCTGTGTCTACCTGCTCGACGTCAACGCCGCCGCCGACGTCGAATCGAGACTCCGGCGGGTCGGCATCGACGTCGAGGAGCGCGTCGACGCCGGCGACCTCGCCATTCGAGACGCCAAAACGGTCTACCTCGACTCCGGCTTCGACCCGAACAGGATGATCGCCACGCTCGAAGCCGAGGCCAACGCCAGCGTCGAGGACGGCTACGACGGGCTGTGGATCGCCGGCGAGAACTCGTGGTGTTTCCACACCGAGCGGTCGTTCGACCACATCCTTGACTTCGAGGCGGACTTCGATGCCGTCTGCCCGGATCTCCCGGTCACCGCGCTCTGTCAGTACGACCTCGACCGTTTCAACGAGACGTCGGCCGCGAAGGCCCTCCGGACGCACGAACGGATCGTCTATCGGAACCAGCTCTGTAAGAACCCGTTCTACGTCCCGCCGGAGGACTATCGCTCGGCCGAGAACCCGGAGCTGAACGCCCAACTGATGCTGGAGCAGGCGTACTCGCTGACGAACGCGGACCACGACATCAACCAACGCGAACAGCGGTTGGGGATCGTCAACCGCGTTCTTCGGCACAACGTTCGCAACGACCTGAACGTCGTGAAGGGGACGCTCGAGCTGGTCGCGGAGACGGGGTCGCTGTCCGCCGAGAACGAGGAGCGACTGGCGGTCGCCATCGAGAACGCCGAGTCGGTCATCGAGATAGCGGAGAAGGCCCGCTACATCCAACGGACGACGGGCAACACCGCCGTCGAGCCACGGCGCCTCCGTCCCCCGATCGAGACGGCCATCGAGGAGGCGGCGGCGGAACACCCGGCTGCCGACGTCCGGTTTTCCGGGGTGAACGACGTGACCGTGCTTGCCGACGAGAACCTCAACGTCGCCCTGTACGAGGCCGTCGTGAACGGGATCGTCCATCAGGACACGGACTCGCCGACGGTCCTCGTCTCCGCCTCGACGCCGAGCGAGGACACGGCTCGGATCGAGGTCCGGAACCGGGGGACGATCCCGAACGTGGAACGGTACACGTTGGAGAGGGGGACGGAGACCGCACTGGAGCATTCGAGCGGGCTCGGCCTCTGGCTGATCAAGTGGATCGTCGAGAACGCACACGGGTCGATCGAGTTCCCGGACGCGGACACGGACGAGGTCCGCCTCCGGATCGAGTTATACCGGGTTCCGTCGTAACGTCGTCGGTCCGGGCCGGACCGACGCGGGGAGGGCGTCCCGCTCGAGTACTTTTTTGGGAGGTGGGTGCGCAGTTGGTCCATGGCGACGCCAGGCGAGTTCGGTGAGTTCGGTGGGAGACACGTGCCGGAACCGCTCGAGGAACCCTTGGCCGAACTAGCAGCCGCGTACGAGGAGGCCGTCGCGGACGACGAGTTCATGGAGGAGTTCCGCCACTTGTTGGAGCACTTCGCCGGACGTCCGACGCCGATCTTCCACGCGGAGACGCTGAGCGAGCGGTACGGGGCGGAGATCTACCTCAAACACGAGGACCTCCTCCACGGCGGCGCACACAAGCTCAACAACACGCTCGGTCAGGCGCTGTTGGCGAAGCGAGCGGGAAAGGATCGGTTGATCGCGGAGACGGGTGCCGGACAACACGGGACCGCGACGGCGATGGTCGGGGCGCTGTTGGATCTGGACACGACCGTGTACATGGGTCGCCACGACATGCAGCGGCAGGAGATGAACGTCTTCCGGATGCGTCTCATGGGTGCGGACGTCGAGCCGGTCGACCGCGGCAACGAGGGGCTTGCGGAGGCGGTCGACGCCGCGTTGGAGGACTTCGCCGAGAACGTCGAGTCGACGCATTATCTCGTCGGCAGCGTCGTCGGCCCGGATCCGTTCCCGCGGATGGTCCGGGAGTTCCAGTCCGTGATCGGGACGGAGGCTCGCGAACAGATCCGGGAGCTCCACGGCGAACTCCCCGACGCGTGCGTCGCCTGTGTCGGCGGCGGGTCGAACTCGATCGGCCTCTGGCACGCGTTCAAGGACGACAACGTGATGTTCTACGGCGCCGAGCCGGGCGGGACCGATGAGGCGAATCACTCGGCACCGCTGTCGAAGACGAAACAGAAGGAGCCGCGGATCTTCCAGGGGATGAAGACGAAGACGATCGGAGACGAAACGCGGAACCACTCCATCTCGGCCGGGCTCGACTACCCGGCGATCGGGCCGGAACACGCCGCACTCCAGGAGATGGGGCGGGCGGAGTACCACGCGGTCTCCGATGACGAAGCACTCGCCGCGTTCCGTGAGCTGAGCGAGGCGGAGGGGATCGTTCCCGCCTTGGAGCCCGCCCACGCCCTCGCGTTGGCCGCCAAGCTCGCCGAAGAGGACCGGCACGACACCCTGTTGGTCAACCTCTGTGGCCGTGGAGACAAGGACATGCGGACGGCCGCGGAGCGGTTCGACCTCTCTGAGTGAGTCGTCCCGCCGGACTACCGCTCCGCGCAGTACTCGACGAAGTTCCGGAGGATCCGCAGCCCCGTCTCCCCGCTCTTTTCGGGGTGGAACTGCGTGCCGAAGACGTTACCCGCCTCGTTGGCGACGACCGCCGGGAAGTCGACCCCGTAGTCGGCGGTCGCGACGACGGCGTCCGGGTCGTCCGGTGCGGCGTAGTACGAGTGGACGAAGTAGGCGTGCTCGCCGTCGACGCCCGCGACGACCGGGTGGTCGCGCTCGACGGAGAGCTCGTTCCAGCCCATGTGGGGCACCTTGCGGTCGACGTCGAACCGGACGTTGGTGCCGGGGATCAGATCGAGGCCGGTCACCTCGCCTTCGCCCTCGTGGTCAGCCTCCTCGCTCGAGGTGAGAAGCATCTGCATCCCGAGACAGATCCCGAAGAGCGGCCGGCCGGCCGCGGCGTGGTCGGTCAGCGCCTCCCGCAGCGGGCCGGCGTTCTCCATCCCCTCGCGGAACGCGCCGACGCCCGGCAGGACGACGCCGTCCGCGGCGGCGAACGCCTCGGGGTCGTCCGTGATCTCGACCGACGCGCCGGCGCGCTCGAGCCCGCGGGTGGCCGAGCGCAGGTTGCCGAGCCCGTAGTCCACGAGCGCGACGGACGCCTCCGAGTCCGTTGCTTGTTCATCCATGTCGCCGCTTGATCACCTGCGTGGAAGTCAGTTTCCATCCGGTACCCGTTACATAGCAGTACGTATCCGCCAATATATTTAAACAGCAAAACTTTTGAGAGATTAGCGGAATCCCCACACGTACTCCTTATGGCGAGACGACGCAAGATCCTCAAGATCGCGGGGGCGACCAGTATCGCAGGACTCGCAGGATGTAGCGGAGGCGGCGGCGGTGACGGCGGCAGCGGCGACGGCAGCGGTGACGGCAGCGGTGACGGCAGCGGCGACGGCGGAAGCGGCGACAGCAGCGGCGGCAGCGGTGACGGCGGCAGCGACGGAAGCGGCGGCGACGACGGCTCGGAGGGCGAGCCGGAGATGACCTTCGGCGGAGACGGCACCGTCGACTTCGGCATCTCGCCGTCGGTCCCGCAGGAGGACCTCGAGGTACAGTACTCCCCGCTGCTCGACCACCTCGGGGGGTACCTCCGTGACAACTACGGCGTGCCCGAGGACCTCGGCGTCGAGGGCACCGTCGGAAGCAACTACAGCGCGATCATTCAGTCGCTCGGGCAGGGAACGATGGATGTCGCCGAGACCGGACCGTTCGCGGCCGCGCTCGGCGTGAAGACCGGCAACGCGGAGATCATCCTCCAGCGCTACGGCTACGGCAGCTGGGAGTACAAGAGCATCATCGCGACGCCGAACGACAGCGACATCACCGAGCTGTCGGACCTGTCCGGCAAGACGATCGCCTTCTCCGACCGGCTGTCGACGAGCGGGTGCCTCTACCCGCTGTACAGCATGTCCAGCCAGGGCGGCCTCGACGTCGGCGAGCTCCCCGAGGGCAACGGGTCGCAGGCCGAGTTCGACGCCCGCTTCGCCGGCGGCCACGTCGGCTCCTACACCCTCCTCGAACAGGGGCAGGTCGACGCCGCCGCGATGGGCGGGTTCGTCCGCGACACGGGCACCGGTCCGGCGCCGGAGGAGTGGCAGGAGGTCGCCACCACGCTCCACGAGGACACGGGGCTCCCGCGTGCGCCGATGGTGGTCTCGCCCGAGCTCGACGACGGCGTGAAATCCGCCATCCAGGAGGCGTTCCTCGAAGCGTCCGACAGCGTCTACTACGGCGCCGACGGGGAGGACGGGACCGAGGACGACCTCTGGTTCGGCGACGTCCGCGAGGCGGGACAAGAGGAGTATCAGTCCGTCATCGACGTCGCGAACGAGCTGGGCGTCGGAACCGACATCTTCGAGTCGTAGGCCCCCCGCGACCCCCGTTTCGGATCGCTTTTCACTCGATCCGTGCGTTCTCGGACAAAGCCACACCCCATGCCAACGATCGAATTCGAAAACGTCACCAAGATATACGACGAGAACACCGTCGCCCTCGACGACGTGTCCTTCACCATCTCCGAGGGGGAGTTCGTCATCCTGCTCGGTCCCTCCGGCGCCGGGAAGTCGACGATGCTGCGGGTTCTGAACGGGCTCACCGACCCCACCGAGGGGACCGTCCGCATCGGAAACAGGGAGATACAGGGCAACCGCAGCGAGGTCGGGATGGTGTTTCAGGAGCACTACCTCATCGAGAGCAAGACCGCGTTCGGCAACGCGCTGTCGGGAGCGCTCTCCCGGAACGGACTCCTCCGGAGCGCCCTCGGAATGCACGCCGAGCCGGACAAGGTGACCGCCCTCGAGGCCCTCCAGACGGTCGGACTCCTCGACGAGGCCGCCCAGCGCGCCGAGTCGATGAGCGGCGGGCAGAAACAGCGGGTCGGGATCGCGCGGGCGCTGGTCCAGGAGCCGGAGATCGTCCTCGCCGACGAGCCCGTCGCCAGCCTCGACCCGAAGGCCGCCAGGGACGTGATGCGGTACCTCAAGAAGGCCGCGACCGCGCAGGACCTCACCACGGTCACCAGCCTCCACCAGGTGAACATCGCCCGCGAGTTCGGGGACCGGTTCCTCGGCATCCGGGACGGCGAGGTGATCTTCGACGGCGACGCCGACGACCTCACGATGGACGAGATGGACCGGATCTACTACGGCGAGGCGCAGGGCGGCAAGACGGTGCCGACGGGGTCCCCGAGCGATGACCTCGGCGGCGACGCCGACGCCGCCGCCGACGGGGGTGGCCGGGCGTGAGCTCCCCCGACTCGGCCGTCAGCGACCAGTTCCGCAACCTCGAACGGCTCCGTCGGATCAAGTACGTCCTGTGGAGCGTGCTGCTCGCGACGGTCCTCGGCGTCACCTACTGGGGGCTCGGCTTCATCGGGTTCCAGCCGAACGTCGTCGCCAACCGGCTCCCGGCGATGTACGAGTTCATCGCGACCGGCTTCTTCCCGCCCGACTTCCAGAACTTCACCATCTACACGAAGGACCAGGGGATCTCCGGACTACAGGCGATCCCCGCGAGCTTCGGCGACGGCGGGGCACACATCATCGAGAGCTTCCAGTCGTCGCGGCAGTCGCTGGTGAAAGCGAGCCTCGTGACGCTGCTTCTGGGCTTCATGGGCACGGTGTTCGCCTTCCCGTTCGCGCTCGTCCTCGGCGTCCTCGGGAGCGAGCGGGTCACCCCGTTCCCCTTCAACTTCCTCTTCCGCGGGACGCTCAGCGGGATCCGCGCCATCCCCGCCATCGTCTGGATCTTCCTGTACATCCCGGTCGGACCGCCGGGGCAGGTCACCGCGGTCCTCGCGATCGCGACCGACAGCATCGGGAACCTCGGCCGCCTCTTCACCGACGACCTCGAGGAGATCGAGGAGGGGCCGATCGAGGCGATCCGCTCGACAGGCGCCTCGGGCACCCAGACGGTGAGCTTCGGGATGTTGAGCCAGGTGTCGCGGTCGTTCATCGCGTGGACGCTGTACATCCTCGAGATCAACACCCGGATCGCCATCTCGCTCGGCGTCGTGGGCGCCGGCGGCCTCGGCCTGATGATCCGGAACAGCCAGGACCTCTTCGAGTTCCAGCAGACGGCCGCGGGGCTGGTGATGGTGTTCATCGTCGTCCTCGGCATCGAGCTGGTCTCCTCGCGGATCCGCGCCCGACTTCGCCCCGGCGAGCACTCCGGAAAGGGGATCGTCGAGGCGATCCGCGGCCTGTTCGACGCGAAGAAGTGGCTCGGGGTCGGTGACGGGCGGAAGCGGGACTGATCGCCGGGCGATCAGAACTCGCCGAGTCGCGACTGGCCGCCGGAGCCGCCCTCCCCGTCCGCGCCGACGCCGCTCAGTTCGCCCGAACGGGCGATCGTCTCGAAAAAGCCCTCGCGCTGGCTCCGGTCGTACAGCGTCGCCGCCGGGTGGACCGAGAGGAGAACGCGCCGGGACGCGCCGCCGATCCGGGCGTCGACGACGTCGCCCGACTCGGCGGTGATCCGCACCGAGCGACCGAGCAGGTGCTCGCTCGGGACCTTCCCCAGGGTCACGATCAGTTCCGGGTCGAGTCCGGCGATCTCCGCCTCGAGGTAGCAGCGACAGTTCGCCAGCTCCTCGGTCGTCGGGTCGCGGTTCTCCGGGGGACGACACCGCACGCAGTTCGTGATCCGCACGTCGGCGCGCGCGAGCCCCGCGTCCCGCAGCGCCTCGTCGAGGACGTCGCCCGACCGACCCACGAACGGCTCGCCCTCCTCGTCCTCGGTCGCGCCGGGGCCCTCGCCGACGAACAGCAGGTCGGCGTCCGTCGGGCCGACGCCCTCGACGATCCGGCTCCGCGACCCGACCAGCGCCGGGCACCGCTCGCAGGACCCGACGCGTAGGTCCGGACCGAGCGCGCCGTCGTCGCCGGAGTCGACCGCGTCGGACCCGTCCCCGTTCTCGCTCATGTCGACGACTGCGGGAGCCGGAGACATAAGTTCGGACGATCGACGGCGCGACGGTCGCCGGTCGCCGGGCCCGCGATCACGTCGTCCCCGGCGGCTCCCCGTCCCGGTCCTCCACGACGACCGCCCGGAGGTCGTTCACGTTCGTCCCCGTCGGGCCGGTCCGGAGCAGGGCGTCGGCCTCGGCCAGAAGCGGAGCCACGTCGTGCCGGTCGAGCGCGTCCCGCGCGGCCGCGGCCGGGAGCGTCGTCGCGTCGACGATCCCGCCCGCGGCCGCGCGGGACGCG
>NZ_NHPJ01000097.1 GCF_002252985.1 Halorubrum halodurans
TTGGTGTGCTACTCGTTCTACGACACCCTCCAATAATGGGGAAGGCGATGAGCATGCCGACATCGCCTTCCTCGATGTTGAGGTAGGGGATGCGGCTCTCCTCGCCGAACTGATCCATGATGCGCCGTGCTGCTGCGTCTTGATCTGCTGACATTGTTAGTGAATACCTCGATCAAACTCCATTCCGCGTTCGTCACTCGCCGATTCCGCTGTCGCTCCACCTGGGTCATTCTCCGTTCGGCGGTACGATGGTGTACCGCCATCGCCCCCTCCATGCCCACCGCGGGCAGCCGCTTTTTGCGCGACTGCGTGGCCAGCGGCGGCTTTCGGCCCCCACCGAGCGGCGGTCGTCGCGACGCCGGAGCCAGCAAGGTACCCACCAGCGGCGACACCGCCAATGAGAGCTGCGCCTTTCGTCGCACCGCCAACGACTTTGGCCGTCAACGGCGTCGCGTATTTGAACGTCTTCCACGTGATGTAGAGTGCGACCAATGGAAGCGACGTAGCGACGAGATACTTGAGGAACGCTGTTCCTGGTGTGAGCGTCCCACCGCCGTAGATTAGATCATAGCCCTTGAAGACCATCGCCGCCGGCAATGGCAGGACAGCCAGGGGCACAAATCGCTTGGCAAAGCCTAATGCGATATCAGACACAACAGGAATATTCCCATATCCGAGAGCGATTGCGATTGGCATTCCGTAGAGATACACGTAGAGGAGAATCTCCCGGATGTAAAACAACGCCTGCAATGCCCACATCGAAATTCCTCCGAGCAGGGCGAATAGAAGAGACAATCCTGGATTCGTTAGAGACACGGTGAGGAAGCCCAACATAGCGTTCCGAAGCGAAGCCATACTCGGCATCAGTGCGATTGAAAACCCGTCCACGATATAGAGAGCGAGTACACCGATCCAATACCAGACGATAATCAGGAAGGCACCCACCCACGCCGTTTTCTTCGTCTTCCTCGCCTCATAGGCACTTCCAATGTTGAATATCCGGATTGTATGCCGGCCCTGGACGCTCATTACGAGCAGCAGTAATGCGATGAGCATGATTTCGCCGCCAACGAGGGAATCTTGAATTGTGGTCCAGGGTGCGTTCGATGGTTCGCCAAAAACGAATGCGCCATCTGTTTGAGGTGTAGGAGTTCCGAATAATTCCTCGGTGAGCGTATTATAACCGGTCGTCAGGCCATCCATGAAGAGACCAATAATCCAGTCAACAACGCCCTTGAACCCCTCTAAGACGACATCAATGAGATCAACCATACATCAAGCCTCGCTAATTGTGACCTCGCAATTCTGCATCTCGTCAGAGCCAGTGTACTCCACGTCGTAGGATTTCGTGACTTGTTGTCCTGTAGTTCGAGTCTCCAGTACGACAGTAAACTGCCCGCTATTTCCATCAGTTGAACAACCCATACCGTCCTCCCCGATTTCTGAGCCAAACGGGAACGAGTCGCTGAAGATATCTACTGTCTCGCCTGCACCGACTACGACACGTTCTTTTTCGTATATCCCACTTCCACGGGGATCATCGACAGGATTGGGAACATCCCCGGTAAATCGGAGTTCAACTACTGCTCCCGGACCACTCCCGGTATTCTCCACGGTGACGAATGCTTCCCCATTCTTTTTCGAATCTGTTTGGCTTTCGCCATAGACTTCGTCCCATGGTTTATCCGGGTTATTCCGATAGAGCCCAACATCTCGTATCACCAATTCCGGCTGGATAGCGAGCGAGGTTTCTGCGACAGTCTCCTCGCCCTTCAGTGCGAGTACGCGATACTCACCGGGCGCATACGCGGTGCCGATCTCGAATGAGACCCGCTGAGCACCCGCGGCTACGTCGCGCTCCCCGAATAACTCGCCGTTCGGTTGGATGAGGTTGACTTGGTCGACGTCGGCTTCTTCGGAGAGTTCGACGACGAGTGTTGTCCCCTCGACAGCGACACGCGTGAGTGGGCCGTTGCCATCTGGAGAGGTCGTTCCGTCACCAGGCGTCCCAGAACCGCTATTGTCGTTCAGACAGCCAGCGACACTTACGAGGGCAGCACCTGCGACCGTTCGGAGGGCGGTTCGCCGACTGATCTGTGGGTGGTTTCTAATCATGGACTATGGGTTCCGTTGGAAGATGTCTTCTGGACCGAGCATTCGGAGGAGCCGCTTGCCAGCGTAGAACATCACGAAGAACGGGAGGAGCTGCCAGCCGACCTCGAACACCAGCGCAAACCAGCCGTCAATCGTCCCGAGTGGATGCCAGCGGGCCGTCGCGGTATCGCTCACGTACGCCGGGGCGTGACCGAGCCACGAGCCAGGGTGGTACCGCGCCGTGTAGATGTCCGGTTCGTCGATGGTCACGATCGCCACCCCGGAGGCGTTGGTCTCAATGCGCTGATCCGCGACCGTGATGTACCCGCTCCGGGTGGTGCCGCCGATTGGATACTGACGGCTATCGTCAAGCGCAATCGGCGCCCCAGTTTGATTGTCCCGGAGTTCGACCCTGAGCGTCGCTTGCGACTGGTTCTGCTGGATGACCTGGACAGTGAGATTGCTGCGGCGGAGCTGCCGCTCGGAGCCGGCGTCCGGCTCGGCGATTGACGCATTCACGCCCCGGACGATGCCCGCAACATGGAGCGCCTCTCGATCGACGTTCTCGGCTCGAACGGCGACGCCGTACGTCGTCGTGTACGACTGGTTGACGATGTCGATATTGATGTCCTCACCGATGGTGCCGACCGGTGACGGGCGGTCAGTCCCCCAGGTCTCGATGAGTTCTGGTCCGTCTCGAACCGGCTCTGTACGCGGGCCGATCCGCGAGGGATAGGCGTGGACGTACACCGGAATCGCGTCTGACTGAACAGTCGCACTAGCAGTCCGATTCGACCGGACGAGCGTGTCCCAGTTCGTGTTCCGAGCGGTGTAGAACCGCCAGATCCCACGGACCCGTGCCTCACCGTTCTCCGTGAGCGTGTACCCCTGCCACGGCCGCGACTGGAAGATGGCCACACCGGCGTCGCCGTTCGGATACTCGGCGTAGTAGGGGTATGCCGAGAGGTCGTAGATCTCGACGTCGATCGAATCGGAGACGTTCCGTGTTTCCGTCCGATAGGTGACGTCGACGTCCGTCTGGTCACCCAGGTCGGTCCTGACGGTCTTCTTCAGCCGGACGCTAATCTCCGCTTCCAGCGTGAGATTCGCACTCCAGTCGCCCTCGATCTGGTAGTCGAGGGCAGGCGTATGGTCCCCGTCACGCTCGGCGATGGTCTCGCCGTCCTTCTTCACCCGGACTTCTTCGATCTCGTGCTCCGTGAGCGACCACGAGATAGTTGTGTTGCCGGAAGAGCTCCCGCTGGGGACGCGAACGCGGTAATCAACGAACCCGCACAGCGTCCCATTCGGCGCGGTGTAGAGTGGGGTCTCACTAGACCCGAGATGTCCACGAGTAGAGGGCTGGACCGCGAAGATCGTTGCGTGAGCATCGTCGATGAAGACGCCGTCCTCGAGGTCCGCGTGCGGTGGATGTACGGACGTATCTGGGCCGCCGGCGTCGAGGTCCTCAAAGTCGTTCCGCGTCCACGTCGCCGCGGTCGCGGGCGGCCGTTTGAACGTGACGTCCGTCCCGTTGGCGACCTGATGGACGGCGGAGCGGTTCTCGCCGTAGCGCTGCCGGTACTCCTCCTGGCTGATGTAGTTGTCCGCATCACGTGACCACAGCGTTGCCGACTCGTTTTCCGTGAGCCCGTTCTCCTCCGTACCTGGTCGCGGCGGGTCAGCGGCGACGATACCTGTGATTAGGCTCGTCGCGAGCAAGCCGGCCATGAGCATGGAGAGCTGTCGGTGGGTCATCGGGCTCGCGTCGGGATTGCGGCTCACCACGGTGTGAGATCGACGCACTGCGCTAGTGGGAGGCCCATCATCGACCCGGCGACTGTGTACAACGGGCCGAGGACGACGAGGACGACCGCGGACTTCATCGCCGAGCGCTTGTGGCGCTTGAGCCCCTTCTTTTGTTCTGGACCGATTGTGAACATCTCGATGAGGGAATCGGCCTGCCAGACGACGGCGAGACCGACGATCCCCAGCGCAGTAGTCAGCTGGAAGAATCCCTCAATCATGCTTGGGAGGTTGTCCGCGCTACAGACCGCGTTGTCCTGGGCGGCTACTGGCTCCACAGCGACGAGGCTCAGGAGGATGACGGTGAGCGCTGCCTGTCGAGGGATTGTGCCCGTTAGTATCGATTCGCGGTCGGTGCCACGTTCGGAGTCGGAGGGTGTCTGGTCCTGTGACATTGCGGGTTAATCATCTGCGGTATCTCCAGCTGGTGGTTGGTCCTGTTCGTCGTCCACGAGTGACCGGAGATCTGCAAAGCAGTTGGTGTTCTCAGCAATCTCGTCACGTGTGTAGCCCTGCTCGCGAGCCTGCTTGAGGAAGTCACGGAGCTCGTCGGGATCGACATCGCGAACGTCCATCTCCTCGCGGAGGGCACGACGATAGAGGGCAGAGGCGTTGATGTGGTCGTTCCACGTCAAGTACAAGTCGTGAATCGCCTCGATTGTTACTGATCTCGTAATCATATGTGTATGGGCTTGAGTACGTGTATTGGCGCACATCGGGGATATCCTGGGGGAATAAAATATGAATCGGTAGTTAACTGGATTTAACTCGGATCAATCGCGATTAAATCTTCACAAATCCCAGAATAACGATCTGGGTGACAGACTTCCAGCTAAGTGTCTCCGTGAGTGCGTCGAGCGTGGGCTCGATGAGGAAGTCGGCGTTGACGATTACCTCGGCGGCGGCCGACTCCAGATAGTCTCTCGCGATGACTATGCAGTCCGCGGCCATCGCCTCGAAGAACCCGATCCCGAATCCCTCATAGTGATTACTGCGAGTCTTTACCGCTGTGACGATCCGTATCGGCACTGAGGGCGGCTGAACCAGCGTCTCTCAACGCCGCCTCTGAAACTATTCGCAGTAATCACTATCAAAGGTGCTCGGCAACATGAAGACGTTAGCGCCCGTATGTGGCAGGCCACGTTCTCGTAGTCGTTGAGGCAGCCGTACTACTCCCACGAGTGGCGTAAGTGCGTTTGCTTGGGCTTGTAGCGCGTCGTCCTCGGGATTGTTGCTACTGATCTCGAGGGTGAGGCCGGTGTTAGTGGCCACCCGATTAACCGCCTCCAAACAGCAGAACAACCGTTTTATCGGACATTTCAGGAACCGTCCATCAGATACGGAAAAGTGAATCGACGACGGACCGGCGTACTCGCATAAGCACCCACAGCGAAACAATCAGATTCAGTACCACGAGTCCGATCGTTCCAAGCAGGAGTTCTTGTGTTGTGGGGTCAACGAAAACCCACAGCGCCGAGAGAGCGAGAATATCCACGAGTAAGAGCGTCGAAACGGTCAAGAAGCCGGTCCGAAATATCCGCCACTGATCGTCGAAATCAACATCACCGATCAGCTGGTCCGTTTCCGACGGGCTTTGTGAGTCCGGTTCTCTGGGTCGTCTCGGGAGCAACCGGAATCGGATAAGTGTACGATGGAGCCACAATCCTAGTCTTTTTGTAAGCGATTTCGATCCCTTATCATCGGCCATGATTCAACTTTACCATCCGTATTTATATAATCTGCCTACAAACTCGCTAGGTTGAATCCAACGACTATACTCGTTGGTCACTGATTCAAAAGTCGATCGCGGGTACCATCCCGTTGGGGATGTTGTTCTGTCAGTCCCGGTCTGAATTCCGGCATTCAGCGACGTGGTAATCCCAGTTTTCGCGCCATCGTCGGGGATCACCCTAAGGCTCCGACGACCAGCGTCGACGCCCTCACCGTTCTCAGCCATCTGCGTTATTGTGTCGACGGGTACAGCGGTCGTCTTGGTGCCGACGTTCACGTGTTCGCCTCTCAGTCGTGCCTCGAGTCGCCATCGTTGGAGCGACACCGCGGTTTACTCCACGGTAACGCTCTTCACGAGATTGCGAGGCTTATCGATCGGCCGGTCTTTCTCGTCCGCGACGTAGTACGCGAACAGCTGGAGGGCGACGTTCGCGATGACCGGTTCGAGCGGCCCGCAGTCCGGAATATCGAACGTCTGATCGACGGTGCTCGTGTGAGCCGGATCGCTCGTCACGCCGATGACAGGCGCCCCACGCGCTTTGACCTCCTTGACGTTATTGAGCGTCTTCTCGGCCGGCTCTCCGCCGTGAGGACCGCGATCACCGGTGTCTCCGGCGTCACTAACGCGAGCGGGCCGTGTTTCAGTTCGCCCGCAGCGAACCCCTCCGCGTGGTCGTAGGAGATCTCCTTGAGCTTGAGCGCGCTCTCGAGTGCGACGGGGTAGCCGGCCTCCCGACCGATGTAGAAGAACGCCTCGCTGTCGGCGTGCGTCTGTGCTGCCTGTTTGATCGCCGGTTCCTGGTCGAGGACCTGCTGGACCGCCCCCGGGAGCTCCTGGACGCCGGCCAGCAGGTCACGGGTCGCCTGCGTCGAGAGCGCGTTTCGAGCCGCTCCGAGATGGGCCGCCAGCAGCGTCACCGTCGCCACCTGCGAGACGAACGTCTTGGTGGCGGCGACGCCGATCTCGGGACCGGCGCGGATGAACACCGTCTCGTCGGCCTCCCGGGTGACGGTGCTTCCGAGCGTGTGTAGGTCTGGACGCGTTCGCGGTTCGAGCCGACGACGAGTACCACCTCAGTCACGGGAGTCGCTTCGAGTTCCGTCACGATGTGATCGAGAATCGGCCGATTCCCCACGGAGAGCATCGGTTTGGTTCGGTTCTCCGTCAGCGGCCACAGGCGACCCCTTCCCGGCAGCGAGGATGACGGCCTTCATGACTCGGATGTATATGGAGGCGGCCGTAGCAGTTTGGTGGGTGAGGAACCTCGTGAGAAGGTGGTGATACTGCGTCTTGTGCTTTGTTGAATCCGATGACAGCACGGGGATCACGATCTCTGAAGAGGCGATTTTCTCACGCTTCGTCGTCGAGGAGTTGGATCGACCCACCCAGTGACCTTGGTCCTCACTCTCTCTGTCAAGATTCCGTCTCTGAATTCACTCGACAGCGCTCTAGAACCGAGTACAGAGTGACCCGATCCCAACGCCTTCTGCGGATTCAACAGAGCAGCGTCTTGTATTTATTGAGATATGAACTGTGAATTCGGCAGTACCGCATTGCTTCGGGTGTGGTGCCAACCTTCCCGAAGCTGTAGTATCCAATGGCCTTCCGGTGATATTATTAAAGCGCATCAAATTACTAGATTCGATATTTTCCTCCGAGAGTATATTATACACGCCTTTGAGAGGTACTATATGAGCGGCTGTGTTGAATCGCTGTAAGGCGGAGAGATCCACTGTGTGACGAAGCGTTTGATGTTATAGACGACACACATCAGCGCGATTTTGCGGAACTCACGAAACCACGACCGAGCTCGCACGGCGAAGCCGAGCGAGCGCTTGACAGCCGAGTTCACGGTTTCAGTCATTGAGCGCTGATTGTAGCGGGTATCGTCGATCCTGGCGTTGTGCGCGTGGTCGTACGGTGCGAAGATGCGGTGCTTGATCAGCGGTCTGATCCCAAGCTCACGCAGACCTTCGCGGAGCGATTGCTTATCGTAGCCCTTATCGGCCGCAAGAGACCGCAGATCGCCCGCCGGAACGCGGGCGATCTGCTCAGCGAGGTCTGCGTCGCTTCCGTCCCGATTCGTTGAGCAGTGGACGTCAAGGACAGCTTGAGACGCTGTATCGACGATTTTCGTGACTTTGAGCTTCTGAACGCGGTAGCTGATTCGCTGGCAGTAGTGGCGGCTTGCTGGTGAGCGGTCGTAGAACGTGGCGTCGATCGCGGCGTGTTCTGAGAGATCGTGCAGCTGCGCCGACTGGCGCAGCAGCACTCGACAGACGCTCATGCTGATCCGGTCGAACGCCTTACACAACGTGGATGGCGCGGGGAGATCGGCCGCGCTGAGGCCGATCTCCCCAGTTATTTGTGGCATCTCTTCGAGTAAGTCGATCGTCATTCGGTAGGATGTATCGAGGTAAATCCGGAGACAATGGAGGGAAACGAGTGCGTAGTCGGCGAATCCGCCGCCACCGTCCGGGGCGGCGGATTCGCCTCCATCGCCAGTAACTCTTTGAGCAACCGGCACAACCTCCCCGATGAAGCGGGAGATTTGTGTCATAGGCAACCGAATCTTCCCGCTTCAACTCCTTTGATTTAGTGGCCTACCTCGCTGCAGTATGGCGATTCAACACAGCCGATTCTACCCAACCAATTCTCGGCGGTGACTATCGCCTTCTTACGGGATTCCATCTCTGTTCTCTCGTATGTTCCGGGAGCTCTGATCCACACTGGCACTAAAGACGGATGATAAGAATTATATTTTGACATCTGAGAATTCCTGTATGAAAATTATACAAATTGATGTTGAGCCGTGGTATTGTGATCTGGATATCTCTAGATGGAGTGATCACGACGAGAATGTTGCTCAGTATACGAGGGAAATCATGTCCATGCTCGAAGAAACGGGTAACAAAGCTACATTCTTTGTGCTATCTGAGGTGGCTCAAAAGTATCCTGGTTTGGTACAGGAAATACAGGCACGGGGGCACGAAGTCGGAAGCCATGGTACACATCACGTTCACCTCAGCGAGCTAGACAGGGAATCTTTGGCTGATGGTTTGGATACTTCAATTAAAGCACTTAAGGCCGCTGGCGTAGATGAAGTCGCTGGATTTCGAGCTCCTCAATTTAGTCTCTCGTCCGATTCGAAGTTTCTTATTTCGGAGCTCATCCAGCGAGATTTCCTCTATGACTCAAGTGTCTTTCCAGTGTGGACACCACTCTATGGTATCCCAGACGCACCACGAACACCATATCGAATCAGTGAATCTACGCTGTATCGTGACCCAGAAAGCCAACTTTGGGAGTTCCCGCTGAGTACATATCAAGTGCCACTATTAAAACAAAATATACCCATCGCCGGAGGGTTTTATTTACGTGCCATGCCATATCGAATGTTGCGATATCTTCTCAAATCCTCATCGATCTCCCCTAACGTTTGTTATTTACACCCTTGGGAACTGAACGCAGAACCGCAACGAGTCGAAGAATACCCTTGGTTCCAGTACCATGGTCGGAACACTACCCGGAGGAAACTCGAATCTCTATTGAACGATTTCTCATTCACCACCACGAAAGACTACTTGGAGAACCACTTAGATAGTGAATAGTATGTCGAATACTCAAATACGTCCGATTGAGGACGAAGATATCCCGGAATTTCTCGACCTCGTCGACAACTATTTATCAGAAATATCGAATGAGTTGTGGGACACAGATTGGTTCAGATGGAAGTATGATCAAAATCCTTGGACCCCTGAGATTGCTGCAACCGTTGCGGTTGAGGATGGGGAGATAATCGGGGGCGTCGGCTTTGTGCCCGTTCCGATGGAATTTGAGGGGTCGGAGTTCCTAGGAATTTCGCCGACCGATCTCGTCATCCATCCCGACCATCGGGGGGGAATGACGTTTTCAGAATTGGTCGAGAGAGGAATGGAGGAGTTCGCAGACCATAATACTTGGCTGACTTACGGTCAACCACGTGAGGACACCGTTGATGTCTGGACCCGACTTCGGGGATGGAGTGAGGTCGAAACCGTTCCACGGAGTTGGCGAATTAATCGGATTCAGACGTTCGTTGGGGACCTAACTGAGAACAAGCTTCTTTCGACTCTCTCTATGGCTGGCCAACCGATTTTCCTATCTGCCAACCTGATTGATCGTGCGACCCGAAAGAGCACAGATCCCAGCGTAACCGTATCAGCGTATGAATCTGTGCCATCGGAGCTACTACAAGATTTGTATGAGACTATTTCGCCAAGCGGGCTCCAAATCAATCGAAACAAGCAGTTCTACGAGTGGCGGCTATCGAAGGCCTCCCACGCGGACTACCGCACGTTCGTAGCTCGTAAGGATGGAGATGTTGTGGGAGCACTGACAACGTCACAATGGCGGACTCAAGATGTGGTGAAGATTGTAGACCTTCTGCCAATTAACTGCGACTCGCCGACAGACAAAGCAATCGTTCGAAGCTTAGTTGTTGTAGCGCTTAAGGCTCACCGAAAGAATGGGGCGATTCGTGCATCTCTCTCCCTCCCAGAGGAGATTCTGGCTGAGTTCGGATTTGTCCGCACTCGGCAGATGAAGCAACTCATGGAGTGGGGACCGTTGGCAGAGTTAGCTGGAGAGGCTGTTCCGTCATGGGACCTTCATTTTGCTGGGAAGGTCCTTGAACAAGCAGACCTCACTTCGGAAGAGGCGGAGCGAATGCTCGATTGGCGGCAGTGGAACTTCACGGGGATTGAAATCGATACTGCCTGAGCGGATGTAGAATCGTTCGCAGAAGATGATCAGGAGAAAAGAATCCAATGGCTCCCGTACCCAACTGTGGAATCGATATCGTAGCTATCAGCCGGATTGAACGCTTACTCAAAGAGTTCCCTGAGCAATTCCAGGCCTATGCCTTCACAGAGGGAGAACGTTCCTACTGTGATGAACAGCCGTATCCTGAACAACACTACGCTGCTCGTTGGGCTGTCAAGGAGGCGTATCTCAAGGCCTCGCCTAGTTCAGAGATAAATCGTGATTTGTCGAAGGTCGAAATTATTAGAGAAGAGAGACCATATTTGCGAATTAAGGACACCGCTTACTCGGAAGGCCTATACAGGGATCCTGATTCAGAGTACAGTACTGTCCCAGCGGCTATCTCCATGGCACACGAGCGCCAACTTGATCTCGCCATCGGTCTAGTATGTCTCCCAGCCAGTACCCACGATTAACGAGAAGAAGGGAGCGACCTAGAGCGTGCCCGAATCCACGCGGATAGTTTCGCCTGTAATTGAACTCGCACCTCCGGAGAGTAGGAACACAATTGTTTCCGCAACACTCGCTTGTTGAGTGGGCTCCCCTAGCCCAGTTCGATTGTATATCCGGTCTTTCACGTCTTCGTCGAGACTGTCTGTCATTGAAGTATTCATGAAGCCGGGCACAACACAGTTCGACCGAATCCCACGCCCTCCCCACTCACGAGCAGTATTCAGCGAGAACGCTTCTAGTGCGCCCTTGGTCGCGGCATACATACTTAGCCCCTTGTAGCCGGTTGCTGTCGAGACCGATGAAACGTGTACTAACGCACCTTCGGTCCGATTGAGCATCATGTCCCGAAGCGAGAACTTCGAGAGGAATATTGAGGAGAGTACGTTAATCCGGAACATTTGTTCCAGCGGCGAGACCGATGCATTCGTTACAAGATCGTCATACGCCATTGCGGCGTTGTTTACCAACCCGTATATCGGTCCACGAGGCTTGAGCTCTTCTTGATAGAGGTCGCTAATCTTCTCCGGATTCGAGAGGTCAAAGTTGATGTGGCAGTATCGGTCAGGATACTCTTCCTCGAATTCTTCTGTATTTTCGCTTTCGCTCCGGCTAATCCCGATGATTTGATACTCTGTCTCAGCCAGAAGTGCCTGTACAGTCGCTGTCCCGAGTCCCCGTGAGTCGCCAGTTACGATTACTGATTGCATTTATCTAACCCGTTTGCCGCTTCGCGTTTTCTCTATTTCGTCTACTATGTCGATAATTCGTGGTTGCTTCCATCGCTCCAAATCCCCTATCTGTTCTTCGACGGCTGTTTCGACGACTTCGCCGTCCGCATCAGGAACAGGTTGCACTTCCGCAGTGAGGATATGCCCAGTTACGCTGGATTCGCGCGCTCGAACGATAGCTGCCTGTACACCGTCGATACTACTGATACGCCGTTCAACGTCGTGGGGATTCACGCGGTACCCACCGACATTGATAAAATCGGACTGACGGCCGGCGAATCTGAATTCATCACCCTCTACAAACTCAACTTCGTCACCCGTGTGGTACCATTCCCCGTCGAACTCTTCAGCGGCGCTTTCTGCAAGCAAGGATTCATAGACTGCCAACTCGTTATCTTCGGTGATTTTGAACTGGTCTTCCTTCTCGTCGGGTATCTCAAACAGTTCGCCATTAGATTCGAGCAAACTGCCGGCCTCAGTCAGGGCGTAGACGTTCCGGAACTTCGCATTCGGAAACCGCTCTTTCAACGATTCTTTTAGTTGGGGTTCAAACATCTCTCCCCCAGAAGTTAGCCGTTTGACTGACGGGTATGTACCTCCTAACCGCTGAAGTCGCAACCGGTAAAAGGTAGGTGTTGCTGAGATGTGCGTCACTTCATATTCGCTAATTACTTCCTCAATCTGATCAACGCTATGCTCGAAGATATAGATCATCGGATTCAGGTTGCTAACGGCTTGGAAGAACACCTGAAGACCAGCAATATGGGTCGGATTGTACGCGAATGCCCAAACGTTGTCATCAAACCGTTCGTCAGTTCGGACTGACTGGGTCAGCGTACCTAAGGTCTGTTCAACGCGAGTGGGAGTCCCGGTTGTGCCAGACGTGTAAATTCCGAGTGTCCACTCATCATCCGCAGTCCTGATCTTTTTGGGTAGGTCACTCGGGTCTTCAATTTCAATCTTTGGGACTGGTTCAGTTTGCTCCAGATCTCTGGCATCAAACCCGAGTTCCGATAGTGTCTCAGAGGAGAATTCAGAATCCAAAAGCGTGAATTCTGATTCGGTCAGGAGAGCGATTAATATCTCAGTAAAGAGCTCGTCGGGTTCAGAAGTCTGTAGTACTGAATGCCGCTTCTCTCGGTTTGAAATTCTCTGTACGAGCTCCCCGTACGAGACTTCGATTTCTCGCTCAATATCCCACCAGAAGAGACTCATGAATTGATTTTACTCAAGACCTCACCGACCTCGTCGACCACTTCGTCCTCGAAAACATCGACTCTGTACTCATCTTCGATACGGACGGTCATTTCAGCCAGATCGAGGGAATCGAGACCCAAGTCATCCGTGAGCGACATGTCGTCGTTGATGGCACTCACTGTACTCGCATCGTCTTTCGATTCGAGAATCTCGTTCAGAATATTCCGAAGCGTCTCCCGTTCTGCTACTGCCTCATTTGACATTGTAGTAATATCGCATTCATGGTTAATCACACTTACGCACTTTTGCCTCCGTCAGTGGGATAGTTCAACATCAGTACATCACAAAGCCGGTTAGTTGAGACGTCTGCTTGCTTGAGGTGTGTCTAAAACCCAGCAAGCAGACGGTGAAATCCATGAGGACCAACTCCTTAACTTCCTCGTCAACTCCCTTGACGAGGAAGTCGCCCTCAAACTCGCTGAAAACGCTGAACTGGATGCTGTAGACATCTACGAGGTCCTCGTCGGCGTACGCGCCGACGAGGACCTCAGTCTCAACGCTCTGTGAGAGGAGTGAAGATGCACCCCACGAAAACTCGGTTCTCTACCACCTCCGCACCAAGTTCGACCTTGAGACGCTCGAACAAGTCGGTAACGCGCTCCTTCAGAAGGACGTTCTTGACGCCCTTCCCCAGCAGGTGGAGGTCGTTTCAGACCTCCACCTGCGGCCCTACTACGGCGACGAAGCCGGTACAGACGGCCTGTATCACTCACAAGCGAAGCGTGGAACAACTGCGTTCCATGCCTACGCGACACTCTACGCGCGTGTGAAGAACAAACGCTACACGCTGGCGGTGTCGCCGTCTTCGAGACGGCGCACCACCAGCAGTGTCCTCGCAGAGTTTCTCGGTATCCTCGACGGCCTTGACCTCGAGGTTAAGGCTGTCTTTCTTGACCGTGAATTCTACCACAGCAAGTGTTTGACGCTGCTTCAGGCACACAACCACCCCTACGTCATGCCGATCGTCCGCTGGGGACAGACGATCAAGCAAGAACTCTCGGAAGGCTGGAGTCGCGTGATTCAACACAACATGACGGCGAAACTCGACGGTCACAGCTGGACCGTCGAGTTTCCGGTCTACATCGACTGTACGTACCAAAACGGACGGTACGACGAACATGGGGTGGCGCGTCACGGCTACGCCGCTGACGCGCCGTTCATCGACTCACCACGAGACACTCGATACCACTACGCGAAACGCTTCGGTATCGAGGCCAGCTACCGACTCTCCGAGCAAAGTATTGCGACGACATCGACACAAAATCCGGTCGTACGGCTGCTGTACGTCGTGGTGAGCTTGTTGTTACAGAACGTGTATTTACACTGGGAGTACGTGGCGACGCCCCGTCGTGGGGAGCGTCGCCTCTGGAAGTGGTCGTTCAAGGAGTTCATCAACATGATTCAACGGGCAGCGTGGACGGCCCTCGCAACACGTCAGGCCGTCCCCGCAAACCGACCACCAGACGACCGGTTTACCCGCTAATCTCCGACCGGGCTAGCCTTCGCCAAGAGTGGCGACGCTGTCGCTGTCGGCGGCAGCAGCCGCCGACAGCGACAGTTCTCCGCCGGCTCGTCGATGATCTTCTCGTCAAGGCCACCAGCACAACCGCTCCGCCGTGGAACTCAGGCTTCAGAAACAGCTAGCCGAGGATGCTTTGTGAGGTACTGATCCTGTATTTCAGTGCGAACGTCGAACAGTAGTGACCCCGCAGTATTCACTACCGCAAACAGATCAGAAACCACTCCATCCCGGTCACGGTCCCGGCCCGATTAGGTGACGGTTAGGCCGGTACCCAAGCGGGTAGCGAACCGTTGCTGTTGACGGCACGTTACTCATCGCACGAGACCGCGTAATTTCGGTATTGGAGGCGCTGTCTCGCGGATTATGAAATAATTTCTTCTCAGATCGGACTGGTAGGAACAGCGTAACACTTATTCAAACATAGATTTATTTTTCTTCAAATACCTCATGTCACAGAAGAGAACGGCGAGACGGGCATTCAATGTACTCCGTACGAGGAGCGAATAATGGCGACCCACGCACCACCGGGTGTGGATGACGAGGGACAGGTCGCGCCTGAACAAGAACGCATTGATGCTGTGTCCGACACCGTAGTCGCCGGGATTCCGACGTACAACGAGGAGATCGCGATCGGCAGTGTCGTTTCGAGGGCACAGCAGTACGCAGACGAGGTCATCGTCGTCGACGACGGGAGCACCGACAACACGGTCCAGATCGCGCGATCCGTCGGAGCGACCGTGATCGAACACGAGGAAAACAAAGGGAAAGGCGGTGCCATCCGGACGCTGTTACAGTATACCACCAACACCGATGAGATTGACAGCCTCGTCGTCCTCGACGGTGACGGCCAGCACCTCCCTGAGGATATTCCGGACGTCGTAGAACCCGTCCTCGAAGGAGACTGTGACATTTCGATCGGCAGCCGGTACGTTGATCAGGAAGAGACTGAGACGCCGCTTCATCGACGGGTTGGGCAGCACGTGCTCGATTACCTGACGTTGGGATCGTCCGGGGAGAACCTGAGCGACACGCAGAGCGGATTCCGGGCGTTCTCACCGGAGGCGGCTTCGCGGTTAACCCTCCAGACGGACGGCATGGGTGTCGAAAGCGAAATGATCAGCGAGGCGGCAAACCGGGAGCTCGATATCGAGGAGGTACCGATCGACGTCCGGTACGAGGGCGTCGACGGTCAGACGCACAACCCGTTCAAGCACGGGCTGGGTGTGGCCGTGTTCGTGACGAAACTGATCCGGGATCGGCACCCGTTGTTGTTCTTCGGGGTGCCGGCGGTGGTTCTTCTCGGGTTCGGAGGGGGACTGTTACTCCACACGGCGTACCTCTACCAAACGACGACGGCGTTCCACCAGTGGCGTGCGCTGATTAGTGGCTTTTCGGTGTTGACGGGCGTTCTCTGTATGTTTAGTGGGCTCGTATTAAGTCAGGTGAGAAATATGGTCACTCGTATAGAATGATGTTAAATCATATTTCGAATACTCTCACACAGCTTCACGAATGACAGATATAATAATCGTACTCGGTACTCGTCCAGAAATAATCAAGCTCTCGCCCGTTATCCGGGAGTGTGAACGACGTGACGTTGATTACACGCTTCTTCATACGGGGCAGCATTATTCGGATAGCCTTGATACGGTGTTTTTCGAACAACTGGAGTTGCCAGTTCCAGACTACAACTTGGAGGTCGGTTCGAACTCCCAAGGTAAGCAGACGGGTGAGATGATATCGGGAATTGAAGAAAAACTCCTTGTAGAAAAACCGAATGTACTCGTCGTACAAGGAGATACGAACTCCGTACTTGCAGGTGCAATTGCGGCCTCGAAATTGGACACGGAGGTCGCACATGTTGAAGCTGGTCTTCGGAGCTTTGACAGGGAAATGCCTGAGGAGACCAACCGAGTTCTAACAGATCATGTTGGAGATTATCTGTTTGCTCCTACCGAACAATCGGCGGATCACCTGCTCAGTGAAGGAATCCCTGAAGACAGAGTCTATGTTGTCGGGAACACGGTCGTTGATGCGGTACAGCAAAACTCCAATTTAGCAAGGCAGAAGTCCGACATACTCGATAAAGTCGATCTTAAGCCAGGGGAGTATTTCCTTCTCACTGCACACCGCGCGAGTAATGTCGATAATACCTCCCGGTTCAGTAGTCTACTCTCTGGGGTGAGTGAGGCTGCTGAGTTGTTTGAACAACAAGTAATTTATCCGATTCACCCCCGAGCTCGGAACACGCTGGAAGAAGCCGGAATTGAACTTCCTGAAAACGTCCGAATAATCGAACCACAGGATTATTTGGACTTTCTCACACTTCAATCAGAAACAGAATTAATTTTCACGGATTCAGGTGGGGTTCAGGAGGAGGCGTGTATTCTTGGAATACCATGCGTGACACTTCGTGATTCTACTGAACGTCCGGAAACCGTTGAGGTAGGAGGAAACGTGCTTTCTGACATTAATTCTGAGTCAATCACTGAGAAGGCAGATAAAATGTATGGTAAAAAAGGTGATTGGGAGAATCCATTTGGGAACGGGAAAGCATCAATAAAGATCATTGAGAATATTTCCTCTGAATTATAGCCGGATTGAGTAACAAATGATAAGTAATCAAACTCTCTGAATATCAGTATGGCAAAAATTCTAATCACTGGTGGACTTGGTGCAGTAGGAGCCCCCCTTACAGAAGAACTTGAGTCTAGAGGACATGATGTCTGGGTTGGGGATCTTCCATGGAGTGAACGAGAGAAGTACTTCAAATGCGACGTAAGTCAGTATAGACAACTGGAGAAAATTTTTGAGGAACATAATTTCGAGTACGTGTACCATCTTGCAGCGGAGTTTGGGCGTAAGAATGGTGAAGATTTCTACGAAACGATGTGGGAGTCAAACGCCATTGGGACGAAGAACATGCTCCGTCTCCAGAACGAGTATGGGTTCCGGATGATCTTCTCATCATCAAGTGAAGTATATGGAGATTATGACGACCTGATGAAGGAATCTGTACCGCTTGAAGAGGGACCTCGACAACTCAACGACTACGCCATCTCGAAGTGGGTCAACGAACAGCAAATCCTCAATGCTGCTGACCGCCATGGAAACGAAACCGTTCGTGTCCGATTTTTCAATACGTATGGTCCTGGTGAGAAGTTCAGTGAGTATCGGAGTGTCGTGTGTAAGTTCTGTTATCATGCCCTCCACGATAACCCATATCATGTCTACGAAAACCACCATCGTTCGTTCACCTACATAGGGGATACAGTTCGGACGCTTGCGAATATTGTTGACTCATTCAAGCCTGGAGAAGTCTACAATATTGCCGGTGAGGAGTACTACGACATCAAGGAACTCTCTGATATGATTCTCGACATCCTCGACAAAGACGATGACAAGGTGGAGTACCGCGGACGCGAGGAATATAACACCCTAAACAAGAGAGCTAGTGTTGAGAAGGCGAAGCGTGACCTTGACCACGAGGCACGTGTGTCACTTGAGGAAGGCCTCTCGAAAACAATCGAATGGATGCGGGACTACTACGACCTTGACTGAGAGTACACCCAACATCGAGAAAGTCGTCATTATTGGGACCGGCTTCATCGGCCTACCCCTCGCACTCCGACTGGCCAAATCTGGGAAGAGAGTCGTCGGCGTCGACATCGACGAGAACCTGGTTGCGGCTATTAACGACCAATCGCTCAACCTTGACGAGGCCGAACTCCAGGCCATGCTCGAAAGCAACGAGGTCGACGAGAACCTTGTCGGTCGAACGTCGCCAGAGAGCGGCGATGCGTTCGTCATCTCGGTCCCGACGCCCATGAGTGAGCCGCAGAAGAGTCCAGACCTAAGTGCGGTTGAGGCAGCAGTCGAATCTATCCTTCCACACCTGAGCCAAGACAACATTGTCAACGTCGAGTCGACAATCCCGCCGCTGACGTGTAAGGAGGTGATTGCCCCGAAGCTGACCAACGCCGGCTTCGAACCGGGTACCGACGTCCATCTTGCCCACTCGCCGGAGCGGATCCTTCCAGGGAACGTCTTCGAGGAACTCGTACAGAACGACAGAGTGATTGGTGGGTACACCGATGGGTGTGCGGATGCCGCTGCCCAGATCTACGAGCCGTTTCTTGAGGGTGACGTCTATAGGACAGACCTGATATCGGCCGAGCTCTGTAAGCTGATGGAAAACACCTATCGCGACGTCAACATCGCCCTGTCGAACGAGTTCGCCCTTATCGGCGACGCCCTCGACTTGGACATGACTGATGTCATCGACCTCGCGAACAACCACCCTCGCGTCGACATACTAAAGCCAGGCATCGGTGTGGGTGGCCATTGCCTCCCGATCGACCCATGGTTCCTCAACGAGGTCGATCCAGAACATACGAACCTCATCACGACGGCGCGACGCATCAACGACATGATGCCAGACGCGACGGCGCGACGCATTCGGCATGCCCTTAGTGGACTAGATTCGCCACGTATCCTCGTCCTCGGTGCTGCGTACAAGCCGAACACGCGAGATCCGCGAGAGAGTCCAGCCCAGGACATAGTCGAGGAGTTGCGCTTGGACGGTTTCGACATTGTCCACCGTGATCGCCTCGTCGAGGACATGACCTACGATGATCTCAAGCCCCTCGTCGACGAAACGAATCCGGATGCGGTCGTCCAGTTGGTCGCCCACGACAAAACGAATGAAGAGTTGGCATCTCTCGCCGGAGAGCTCTCGGAAGGCGGCGTGAGCGTACTGCGCCCCGGGATTGGAAACCCGCTACAGCCACGTACTAATGAGTGAAGCGAATCCGACGGAGGTCCTGATTATCTCGCAGTTCTATCCGCCGGAATCAATGGGCGGTGCCCATCGCTGGGAGAAAATACCCCAGCATCTTGATGACTCCGTCAATCCTCACGTCTTGACTACGTATCCGACGTTTCCCTTTGGGGAGTTCGATCGACGCTGGCGGCCGATCGAACGGGACACGGTAGATGGCGTCCCTGTCACCCGATTGTTCACGTATCAACCGATAGACGATACCACCCTTGGCCGGATCCTCAATTACGGGATATTTTCGGTGTTGAGCACGCTCTATGTAATCTGTACCTTCTGGCGATACGACTGTATTGTCACAATGTCCGCGCCTCACACGACGTTTTTCCCCGGGGTGATCGGAAAGCTAACGGGGTGTGGCTGGGTCCTCGACATTTTCGACCTCTGGGTCGACAACGCACCAAAAGCCGGATACGTCGACGAGGACTCACTCCTCTATCGGGCCATGAGTTGGCTCGAGCGTGTCTCGTTTACTCTAGCGGACGCTGTGATCGTCATCACTGATACAATGGGCGAGTACTACGAGGAGAAGTATCCTAATCTCTCGTTCGATATGCACGTCATCCCCTTCGGTGTCGACACGGAACTGTTCACTCCCGACGTGCAGCCTACTGAATCGACCGATGTCATCTATACTGGAAACCTAGGTACTGGACAAGCCTTCGGCCCATTTCTCCGCGGGTTCGCCGCGTTGGATGGAGAACCCGACCTAATGCTGGTCGGTGGAGGCGCACGCCGCACAGAACTTGAGGAGGTAGTTGTTGAACTCGGGATCGAAGACCGTGTGACCTTCGCGGGACATGTTGACCGTGAGGAGATCCCTGCTCTTCTCGTTGGTGCAGACGTGAGTTTCGTCCCGCTGAAGACGGAGCACCAGCTTGACTACGCCCGCCCGACGAAGCTTTTGGAGACAATGGCTGTCGGAACGCCGTACGTGGCCAGCGCGGTGGCAGAAATAGAGGCCCTAAGTGACCGGTGGGGCGCCGGCTTCGCCGTCGAGAACGATCCGGAGGAAGTTGAGGCGGCTCTTCAGAACATCCTCTCCGACAGTACTCGCCGAGAAGAGATGGGAGAGCAGGGTATCGACCTCATCGAGAAAGAATACCGCTGGGAAGCTGTCGGAGCAGCCGCTTCGCAAGCAATTCAAGGGGTGAATAAGAGATGAAGATTCTACACGTCTGCGGAACATTCCCACCGGCATACGCATACGGTGGTCCCCCCCGGTCAGTGGAGAATCTCACCAGCGCGCTCGCTGACGCGGGACACGATGTCACGGTGTACACGACAGATGCGATGAACGCTCAGGACCGAGCCCAGGATTACAATAATCCTGAACTTTTGAACGGAGTCAAAGTGTTCCGATTCCGCAATGTGAGCAACTCGCTTGCATGGAAGAACATCCAGATTCCGCCACGAATGCTATTCTCACTTTTTACTAACACCGGAAAGTTCGACGTGGTACACACTCATGAGTTCCGTTCGCCGCCGACCGTATTTTCACATCTAGCCGCGGAGTTCAGAGACGTTCCACACGTTCACCAACCCCGAGGATCAGTTCCTCGGTTTGGGCTGTCTGGACTCAAAAAGATGTTTGACTCGATTATCGGCAAGCGAATGCTTTCCAGTGTCGACCGAATTATCGCGTCGTCAAATACCGAATCCTCAAATTTCTCAGATGTGCTTCCGAGCGTTGATTTCAAAAAGGTCAGACATATCCCCAATGGTATTTCGGTAGAGAAATTCCGAGAACGACCGGAATGCGGCGCATTCCGGGAGAAATACGAGATAAACGAGAATGAACGCCTCGTCTTATTCCTAAGCCGGCTCCATCCTCGTAAGGGCGGTGACATGTTAATCAACGCTGTCAGCGAACTTTCTGACGAATCTATACGCCTCGTCTTCGTAGGGCCTAACGAGGGGGCTCAGGGCCAGTGGAAAGCCATTGCTGGGGATAGAGGAATAGCCGAACGAACACTGTTCACAGGCCCGCTATACGGATCAGATAAACTGTCGGCCTACGCTGACGCCGACGTCTTCGTCCTCCCCTCGAAAAACGAGTACGAATCATTCGGTAACGTTGTTCTCGAAGCATTAGCCTGTGGGACCCCCGCGATCTGTACGAATGTCTGTGGGGTGGCGGAGTGGATTGACCACGATGGCTGCTCGGTAGTACTCCCGGAACCGAGTTCCCTCTCAAAGGAATTACGGTGTGTCTTTTCTTCAACCTCGAACCCCTCTTCCCTCCGAAAGTACATTGGAGACGAGTTCAGTTGGCGTTCAGTTGCATCAATGACCGAAAGAGTCTACCGTGAGATTGCTACCACCAGAAGGTGGTAATATAAACCGATATCTTTATGATCAATGGTGATACATTAGCCAGGAACTGGAAAGAAACGTGAATTAGCGGACCTCACCCAAGGTACGTCACAATAATATAACGGAAACCTAAAAACGAATGATGACTAAGTCACGATCATCTGTGAATATGAACTCTACGGAATTTAACGTGCTCTTTATGCCCCGGAGTGAGGAGAACCCATATCAGAGCTCGCTGGTGGAATCGTTACGGGACTCGGGCCATAATGTTTGGATTGAGGGGGGTTATCCAATCAGTTTCGTAAAGGGTATTTTGGAGAATGGGATTCCAGACATTATTCACATTCACTGGCTTTCTACGTACCTTATCGGGAACTCAATGGTGACGACTATCCTGAAGTCGACTGTCTTCGGACTTTGTGCCATAATCGCTAGAGTACTCGGGATCAAACTAGTTTGGACTGTTCATAACTTGGCGGAACACGAACAAAGAAATCCTATGTGGGAGGAATTCATCAAGTCGGTGTATTCATCCTACATCTTCAATCGGATAATTGTTCATTGTTCCTCGGCAGTGAATCTAGTCCAGGAAAAATTCGGGTGTGAAGAAAGCAAGGTTGATGTAATACCCCATGCCAACTATATTAACCTCTATCCCGATACTGTTTCCGAGAAACAGGCCCGCACGGAACTCGAAATAGACCGTGACAAGACCGTATTTCTACACTTCGGTAAAATCCGAGAGTACAAACGTGTAACGTGGTTAATTCGAAACTTCAGTGGAGTTAGTGACGAGGACGCGCTCTTTTTAATTGCAGGCAGTCCAGAAACAGAAGAGATAGAGGAAGAAGTACTTGCCCGCGAAAACAATTGCAACCGAATAATCACCGATCTACGGTTCATACCCGAAGACGAGATACAGTACTATCTCCGTGCAGCAGATGCGATGGTACTTGGATTCAATAAGGTCCTCACGTCGGGGAGTGCTGTGCTCGCTATGTCGTTTGGGGTTCCGATCGTTTCCCCCCGGTTAGGTTGCCTTCCGGACATAATCTCTGAGAGGGGAGGATTCCTTTACGAGAACGATAATCCCGACAAACTGGTGGAAGCAATAGAATGTGCACTAGAAAGCGACCTAAAATCAGCCGGAGATGCTAACTTCCAGAGAGCTAAACGGTTCAGTTGGAGTCGTATGGCGGAGCTTACCACAGATTGTTACTCACAGGCCATAAAGTAACAATTTATCCAACAATTGAGTAAGGGGCACTGTTTAGTTCTGTATATCCTCGATTAGCGTCTTTTCATCGAGCACCTGATTGAGTCTGTGGCAGTTGTAGTAGTTTATAAATGTACAACTTTCGTTCAAAAACATTAAATAAAAGCCATATGGATTCCAGTGAACGAATAACTTCGTCATAGAGCATACTTATCATGCTCATCTTCTATTCATCATTCTAAACTGAATACCATCAAGATTGATGATAAGAATTATACTTTGCCGTCTGGAGTTTGCCCGTATGAACATTATACAAATTGATGTTGAACCGTGGTATTGTGATTTGGATATCTCTAGATGGATGCCGTGTTGAACGCAAGACGGCGCCAACATCGGATTTTTGATATTCGATCTTCTACCGGTAGCGGCGCTTTAGCTGTAGATTCTCAGATCGGGCGATTTGATTCGAGCGGAATTATGCGGCGACCAAAGCATCAGTTTCACAAGATACCAGATAAAGCATGAGGTGGACGATGGCGATGCCTCTCTCGGATATATTCGGAGAAGGAGAGCAGGCGGCGAGCTCTAACTCGCCGCCTGCTCGAGGTTATGGACGATACACTTCCGTGTGAGCTCCCGGAACTGGCCGTGCCAGCTCCGGGAGCGGATCTCGTCGCCGTCGTCTTTTAGCATCGCAAACACGGTCTCACTCATTGACCGCTGGTTGTAGACATCATCGTCAATTCTGGCGTTGTGGGCTTTCTTGAGTGCGTTTTGCTCGCAGTGTTTGATCCTGGTCGTGTAGACCTGTCACGGCAAGCTTCACGGAGATTACTCCACGAGTACATCTTGTCGGCCAGCAACGCTTGCAGGTCTTCGGCGTTCCGCCGAAAGACCTGCAGCCCGATATGGCCGTCATAGGCTTTCTTCGTCGTGAAATGAGCGTCCATGATAGCAAGAGAATCCGTGTCAACAAGCAGCGTCGTTTTCATCGCGTTGAACGAGTAACCGACCCGATTCCGGTAGTGTGAGCTGGCTTGATCACGCTGAAAGCCCCTGGCGTCGATCGACGGGTGCCTGAGAGCTCCGCCTGCTCCGCCGAGGCACGGAGCAGGCGGCGCAGTTCTTTCATCGGGAATTCATCGTCCCAGACGCTGAAAGATGTGTAATCCAGAGATGCCTCAAGATCAAACACACCGAGAATTCCCGGCATCTCGTTGAGATAGTCTTCGAGCCTCCGAAGCGGCTTGTTGATCTCCTCTTTGAGCAGAAGGAGCGCGATTTTGGTGGACTTGGCGTACCCGCTGTCGCTGACGGCGACAACGGGTACGTCTGGTTGTTCAACACGGTTCGTGGCGAATTCGTGAAACGTCTGTGCGAGGGTCTTGAGACGTCCCATATCGCCAGACGGCGTCCAAATCCCGTGAAATCAGCGATACGATCCGCAGACGGCGTCGGCGTTCAACGGAGCAAGTCCATTGATTATCTCTGTACTACCCGAATACTGACGATTTCTATATTGTTCTTTCTGTCGAATTCTAGTTAGATATAGCCGAGGTCTTCTAATTGTTGTGTGAGGTCGTTATCAAACCTGAATTTGACAGATTCGTCTGCATCGTCCTCGAAGTGGAACTCTCTTGCAATTTGTTTGAGAGATTTGGTTTTTTCCCCCTGACTCGCTGAAACATCAGACCGCTCGTCCGGAAGTTCAAATAGCTCAACCCGCTCATCTGAATACAACAATTTATATTCCGATGTTCGGACCGCCGTCAGTGGTGATTTGTGGTATTTGGAGGTTTCAAACTCGGCGTTGTGTTCCAGATAGCCTTCGAAGTGAGCACGGCCGCGTTGGCTGACCGCAAACTCAGGTGTCCCAAACCTAAGGTCTGTCCCCTCAAACTGCTCATGATTGACACCGATCTCATTCAGTACGGTTCGCATTAGGTCAATATGGCTAGTTGTTTTCGATGAATCCTTGATTGAGTCTAACCCGAATACAACAGCTGGGACGTGAGTCAACGCGTCATCAAGCACCAAGTTGTGGCCGAGGACACCCTGTTCACCAAAGCAATCGCCGTGGTCAGCTGTCACTACAACAATTGTGTCAGACAACTCTTCCAAAACTTCCTCAAGTAACTTGCCAACGAGATAATCCGCATAGTAGATCTCGCCGTGATACATCGCCTCTAAATTTTGGAGCGTCGCGGCGTCGAAATCTCCGGTCGCTATCGCTTTCTTAATGCGGCTGGCTTCGCCGAAGACGGAAAACGAGTCATCAATAGCCTCCGAAACCGTTGTGGCAACTTCATCAGCGAACTGCTCTCGGAACGCTAATGGTGGGCAGTATGGGTGATGTGGATTCCCGACGTGGGAATAGACAAAACGCGGACCGTCCGTTTCATTGAGCCATCGGCGCAATCGATTTACGAGAAACCAGGAGAGGTTGTGCTTTCGATAATCGAGATTAAGGCCGGGCCCTATGGAGTGGAGTCGACGAAGGTACCCGAAAAGATCGATTGGATGTACAGTCTTCCAGAGTTTGGACTTAGAAAACTGATAGAAGTCATCGAAGCCTCGATCAAGTCCTGTAGCGCTACTGATGTAGGGGTTCGGCGATGTACACATTGTCCGGTAACCCTCTTGTTGGAGAAGTTCTGGAACCGTCGCCAAGGTGCTCGGCACTGACCGGTTGCCGTGGCCATTGAGCCCGATATTGTGCGTAGACATCCTTGTACCTGTAAGAATCGACGCGGTTGAGGGAGGAGTCCACATCGATGCTGAGAAGCATCTTTCGAAGACAACACCGTCGTGTTCCTCAGCGAGTTGTTCTAAACGAGGCGTCGTTTGAAGATCACCGTGTAACGAGGTGTGTTTGGCTCCAACGCTTTCCAGAGAAATCCAAATAACGTCCTGATGAGACGACATGGCAGCCTCTTCACGGCCAGTGGATAATAAAGTGACCCCAAATCAATAGAATCTTCTGCCCACTATTACAGGCAGGTTTTCATCGTTGATTCGATGGAGATAGTAAAAACAAATGTCATGGCGAGAATCTATGATACTCTATACGGTCTGTGAAGGCTGCGGCAGCTGGGACATTGTTCGCGCTCGTGACCAGCGTACAGCCGTAACCGAAGTAATTCTATCGGCCGTTGGATCGTAGTTCCACGACCAGTCAGAGTCATCTTGGGTGTTGTACGCACGTCAGTTGAGCCGCTCTCGTAAGTAAGGTAGAGTAGACTGTGGCCGGCGGCCTGTTCGATTAGATCGTTGAAATTCAGTACCTCACAAAGCATCACCAGTTAGCCTGACTTGAGTCAGCTGTCCTGTTGTGATGAGTCGTCGGTAACGGTTGAGCAACGCTGATCGAAGGCGGAGCTGTCGCTGTCGGCGGCGGTCAGCCGCCGACGCGACAGCGTTGCCACTTGCGAGACACTTGCTCGGTCAGTGACTACCGGTAGAACCGGTCGTCAGGTGGCCGGTTCGCGGGGACGGCCCGACGCACCGCGAGGGCCGTCCACGCGGCCCGTCGAACCATATTCTCGAACTCCTTGTATGGCCACCACCAGAGGCGACGCCCGCCTCGGCGGGGCGTCGCCACTGTTTGTTAGGCACATTCGCAGCAAGCAGACGTTCTAACTAACCGGCTTTGTGAGGTACTGAAATTGTCTCTACATCACGCTAAAAGAAAATCCGAAGCAATTATGCCGGCAAAAAAATACTCATCCGGCACTTTATCGAGGTAGAACTAACACGATGGAATCAAAATCTCAACACTCAGATCGAGAGAATAGAACTCGTTCAACGTACTGTTCGGTATATTTTGGATAGCGTTTCCGAAAGTTGCTCGAAGGAATGTTCACGACCAAATTCCTCAAGGCTCTGCTGGTCATACATTTGATTCTCATTTTTAACAAAATCCGCAATTGTTTTATTGAGGTCGGGAGTCGATCCCGGCTCAAACGTCGGCCCAGCATCGTATTGCTTAGTTTGCCGACCGATTACGCCAAAGTCTGACGCAATGACTGGTCGACCGTAGCCACACGCCTTTTGGAATACACCACTAGTTCGCCGCGAACCAAATTCTTGTTTATACGGAATTAGAACACCATCGGAAGCCAGGAAGTAGTATGGTATTTGCGATTCCTCTATATATTTCAGCCGCTCTACGACGGGAAGATGGATGGAGTTAATCAGACTCTCAAGTTCTGCACGTTCAACGTCAGCTGGGCTTCCAGCAATCAAGAGACGGAACCGAGGTCCCTCATAGGCCCTTAGAGACTTAAGTAAGAACTTTACTCCTTTGTTTTTTCTTAACTCGCCAAAAAATAATAACTGAATGCCTTCTTCATCCACACCAATCAGTTCTCTTGCTTCCTTTCTGGATATATTATGATCTATCACTTTCACTGGATCTGGAATGGGGGATATCAGGTCACTATTGATGAACTTCTCTATGTATTTTTTCCCCTCATAAGAATGGACAAGTATATTATTTATCTTCCCTTCCCGAACTATTCGCTGAAGATAATACTCCTTTAGAGCGGTACTAAAACCAACCCCGCGGGGAACAGCCGAAGAAAGTGATGGACCGTAATGAAGAACTGAGGCGTTTACTTCATTTAGAAAAAAGTGGTTAAAGAAGCTGCCGTTAAGTGTTGCTATTACTGGTATAGAATGAATATTGGGATTTTTAAGTGAATCAATCGTTTCGATTATATCATCAAGGTATAGAATATGGACCGCGTCGTACTTTCTTTCAAATGCTGTGTCGAATAGCTGTCTTAGATTCTGCTCAGATTCTCCTTTAGCCCAAATAATGTCAGAATCCATTACAAAATCTGATACTCTACTATCCTTTGACGCCAGAATATCTGCATCTATCCCGAATTCAGATAGTGAATTCAACAATCGCCCTGCATATTCTGCATGGTGCCCACCCGTATTTTGATCAAATAGTAGGATCTCCATATTATTTAATATTCCGCTTCGCCAATATGAATCTGACTATACCACTCAGCAATCCACGCTCTTCGGTAATCTAGCGGAACACATTGACGGCGATACAATCAACCAGCCCGTGGATCGGTGCCTCAGTAAGGTTCAGTGAGCGGAGAAATCCGTAGGTACGAGCGGCCTGCTCCAAGCCCTGCTTGGAGAGGCCGCGGAACTTCGCCAACCACGGCTGGAGCAGCGACCAGAGACACTCTGCCTGGTTCGTGTGGACGCCATCGTTGGAAACGTATCTCTCGTCGTGGATGACGTATCGGTGATCGTGCTCCATGCCTTGGTAGGCTGGTAATCCATCAGTCCAGACCTCTCCCAGCGGCTGGGAGAGGTCGTCGGCCTCCTCGATAACTGGGCCGAGATCGTCCTCGTAGTCGCTTCCCTCTTGGGCTGACACCACGCGAAGCACGTCGCGGCAAGCCGCGACGAGCGTCAGTTCGTCCCCTTACTTCCCTGTCCAGCGGGTGCGTCCGCCCTCGGGGGACCAGCCGCGGTCGAGTCCCTCCCGCGGCGGGTCTTGGCCTTTGAAGCCCGAACACACCTGCTGGGCCGTGTTTAGACGCTAGCGAGAGACGCTGTTGCCGAGGATTATGAGTGACTGAGCGGGAACGAGTCGAGTATGCCCACCCAACTCGCCCGCTTCACCAGCAAATGCGTCGATTTATCTCAAAAATCTGTCGTCGGTGAGCCTCAGCCACCGCTCCAGAAGGGTGACGGTGGTTACGCTGACTGGGTGATCGTTGCGATTCACTGTCTTCGTGAGTATCTCGACCAACCGTACCGGCGGTTGCTCGATATCCTTCAGGAAATGCCTCGAATCTCCGCTAAACTTGGGTTTTCGGTGGACGAGCTGTCGGATCTCAACACTGTTTGCACGCGGAAACAAGACCTCGAAAGAGACGTTGCGGGCCAGAACGTGGTTTGGGCAGTTCAGAGACCTCGTCCTAAAGTCCGCCGTCAGAAACATTGAGCAAGCCGTCAAGGTCTCACAATAGTGTTCTACCGCGTCTAAACAAGGCACACCTGCTGTGTTTCATCGACCTGTGTTGGTCCATCGACTGTCTGGGAGCGCATCTCCCAGACAGTCGGAAAGCCGTGACAGAACGCAGCCTCAAACTCTCTGAGTTGGTCGTGAAGCGTCGTGTAGCACGGCGAGAGAAGGGCTACGATCTGGGTGATGCTGAGGAGCGTATCGGCGTAGAGAATGAAGGCGATGAGGAACTCACCGGGGGTGAGTTCCGAATCGTAGAACGGTGTCCCCCGCGTGTACGTAGTTTTCCAGTCACAGCGGCCACACCAGATGCGGTCCGATCCGTTGAGGGCGTGGAGACTGTTTGCACTACAGTGTGGACAGGAGCGTTCCTCCCAGACCGTCTTGAGACGCCGCTCAACGATGGCGTCGAGCGGCTCAGGCCGAAATTCTATTACGCCCAGTTCCGCAAGTTCCGCTAGCCTCTGGCCGAAGGCAGGGCGGTCCTCATGTATGTCCGTTTCTGCCCGGCCAGAGGCACTAATACTCCTGGTTCCGCCAGTCTACTGAAGAGCGTCACAGTGACCGCTCAGCAGTATCCATAATTCCCTAAACTAGATTGGAGAAGGTTTAATACAGTCCAATTTAAACGGAGCATAACTACGGAAAGGATGTTAAGCACCTATCAAAAATATATGTTTAAATAGCTTGATAGGTATCTATAATCATGCAAGGCTCTGTAACTGCCGAAAAATTACGAGGGCATTACTCTAAACTTCTCCTAGCCTTTGGTTTATCATATGTATTAATTCTTGCCAAATTATCTAACCGCTTCCCTATTGATATAATAATCGGAGGATTGTACATTCTTTTTTCGCTTGTGATATCTATTTCGGTACTTTGGTCTATTGAACGAAATACCGCCCACAATATCTCAAAGAAATTAAGAAGATACAAACTTGCCGACACTCGTTTTCAGATTAGTGTGTTCTTACTTTGCCTACCAATTATTTATTTTACTAGTTATGGAGTGGTGGCGACAGTCTTATGTTCCCTTTTACTCACAATTTCATTTATATCCACTACATATGTCCAAGAAGACAATAAGCTAGCAATTGTACCACCGATCCTTATTGTAGCGATAATTCTAATTCGGAAATATATATCAACATTTTTTTATTTTGGCGATAGAGATATTATTAGTCACGTCGGAATCACTAATAAAATTCTATCCACTGGAGGAATAAATTCAATTAATTCTCTCTACCGAGTCTTTCCAGGATATCACATTGAAATGGCAATTGTGTCGTTAGTTAGTGGCCTTAATTCACATACTACAATTATGATGGTGGGAATTATAGCGACTTGCGCGGTTGTTCTGTTAATGTTCTTGTTCTCAAATCGTCTTATGTCTAATAATAGAACTTCCTACTTGATCTCATACTTATCAGCCACATCGTGGTTCGTTCTTTTCTTCGGTAATTATTTCATCCCGCAATCTCTGGCCGTAGTATTAACAACGTGTGTTCTACTTATAGGGTACCAATCACACCCTTTTACCGCAAAAATCTCACAAAGATCGACAATTCTTGGCCTGATAATATTATTTACATTGACTATATCTCATCATCTGACGGTGATACTACTTCTTGTTCCACTCAGCGTCGTGGTCCTGGTAGAGGCACTACTTAGATATGGCGAGCCAAGTGAGAACAATTCGATTTTTCTATATTTGATGTTTTTAATCCCTATCACCTATTGGAGTTTTCTTGGGGTTTTCATTCCAGTATTTTTTCGCCTTGCACAACTACAAATCCGCTTAACCTTTGGTATAATTACCCCACAAACTCAGCCAACCATATCAACCTATATTTTCGGCACACCTCCTGCTGAACCAAATTTGGTGTTTTCGCTCATCACACCCCAACTAATCCTATCCACGATAATTTTGGCATTCTTATTTCTTGGCATCCGTTACACACTTGAAAGACAAGATTGGACATTACTTCCCTTTGTTATTACGTCTATTGTTGGCTCCATCATTATTTTCCCGACGCCACTCGGTATTTCGAGTCGGTTCGCCTATCCCTGGATACTGTTTCTTCTGCTCGTGGCTGGAGTTGGAGTTGTGCATGCAAGATCTGTGTCGCCCAAGCAAGCAATCGCGTTACTCCTCATTATAGGAGTGGTTAGTCCTGTTGCAGTAGCTGATGACCAGCAACACATCAATCCCGGTATTGAGGAACAAGTATCTTTTAATCAGCAAGAATATTCACAGTTACAATCAGCATCTGGCCACATTACTGAAAATATAGCCGGACCAGCCACGACATTAAGGTTAGTTGATATATCTTTGAGAACTCTATTTGGCGTCGAGAAATCACAGATAGACGCTGCACCAGCTATTGGTGAAGAAGGTATTAAGACAGATAGTAGCTATCTCATCTATCGGTCCAACTGGACTAATCATCCTTTGGAACCCAATTATCCGGAAGGAATTTCAGAGCCAACCGTATTTGTTGGAGAAGAGTGGTTATCGGACAGCGTCTACTCAGCAAACCAAATATATGATAACGGTGGAGTGGGTATCGTATGGAATCGTTCGGGAGCCTCCCTAAACCCGTAATAGTTCTCACTGATAATATGTAGCCCTTCTGTCAGAAGTCGGTAATGTCACTCCGGTCTATTGCTCACAACGATCCCAGCACTGCCGCCATCTCAGAAAGCCACCAACATCTAACTTTTTCAATAGCGAACCCCCTATAGAGACAGCCGACGACGGTGACCCTACCCGACCCTTCCCATTTCGTCCTGAAAGCAAATCTAAGTACTTCACAAAGCCGGTTAGATAGAACGTCTGCTTGCTGCGAATGTGCCTAGCAAACAGCAGCAAGCAGACAGTGAAATCCACGAGGACCAACTCTTTAACTTCCTCGTCAAGCCGGTTGAGGAGGAAGTTTCTCTCGACCTTGCCAACAACGCTGAACTGAACGCGGAGGACATCTACGAGGTCCTCGTCGGCGCGACCGCCGACGGAACCTCGGTTTCCACTCTGTGCAACTCCAGCGAGGACTCACCCTCTGCGAACGCCATCCTCTACCATCTCCGACAAAGTTCGAGCTGGAACAGCTCGAACGAGTCGCTAACACTTCTTTGACGAGACATCGTCGAACTGCTACCCGAGCAGGTGGAGGTCTGCGCAGACCTCCACCTGCGGCCCTACTACGGTGATGAAGACGACACAGATGCCCTCTACCACTCGGAAGCGAAGCGTGGTACCACCGCGTTCCACGCGTATGCGACACTCTACGCACACGTACGGAACAAACGATACACGCTGGCGGTGTCGCCGTCTCCCGGTAGTCACTAACCGAGCAACCGTCTTCGCAAGTGGCAACGCTGTCGCGTCGGCGGCAGCAGCCGCCGACAGCGACAGCTCCGCCTTCGATCAGCGTTGCTCAACCGCGATCGACGACTCACCACAACAGAACAGGTGGCTCAGGTCACGCTAACAGACGATTTTGTGAGGTACTGAATCTAACTCGATCGCGCCGCTACCACTGTTGAGGCGGGCGGTTTTGTCCATAGACACTTCGAGAATAGACGAGTAGCGGCCGACAGTCCGCGAACACAACCACCTACTGAACGCTCTTGTGTAGCATATTGTTGATTTCAGAGAGTGGCTTTGACGGCGTGTTTGAGCGCTTTTCGTCCGGGTTTGCGGTAGAGTTCTCGTCTAAGTTGGAACGCTCGAAGGTACTGTGTGAGGCGGTCTTTTGAGATGCCTCGATGCGGCAAGAGCCACCGTGGCGTCAGCGACGCGTGGCTCTCGCAGGTGTTGACGTGTACTTCGTCATCAGCGTATTCACCATCGCCGTGGACGACGTATTCGCGGTCGAATGCGTCGTCCTCGTCGAGCGGTTCGTATGCTCGAAAGCCGTCGGTATAGACGGTGAGCGACTCCTCTTTGCGATCGGCCATCAGGAGCCGAATCGTCGATTCGTCGGCGGCTTTCGCAGGGATCACGTACCGCTGTCCAGTTCCTCGATCAGCGAGAATGAACACGGGTGGTTTGTCGCCATCGTACGAACCACGTCCTCGTGTGGATAGACCACGCGAGCACGACGGTCCGTCGCGCTCGCGGCCTTTCTTTCCAGCAGAGACGTACACTTCGTCGATTTCGACCGGCCCAACGAGATCGAGGGAAGGCGCATCGAGCGCTTCGCCAGAGCGCTCGATGCGCCGGTGGGTCGTCTTGTGAGTCACCTCGATTTCGCACTTTAGCTGTCTAAGACTCGTGTTGAACCGAAGGAACGCGTAGATCGTGAACAACCACCGGCGGAGTGCAATCTTCGAGTGAGCGAAGATCGTGCCGGTCTTGTCGTTGAACGTGCGGTCGCAATTCTTACAGAGGTACCGCTGAAACTCCCTGTAGCTGCCGTTTCTGACCGTCCTGTCAGAACGGCAGCGAGGACAAGTAACACCGTCACGCCAGCGGACCTGCTACAACAGGTCCGCTGCGATCGATTCCGACCCAAACATATCGAGCGGAATCATTCGTGTCGGGCACCGCGTCAGCGGTGCCCTTGTCCTCTTTGACTCTACAGCGACCGCTCAGCAGTATCAACAATCTCCTACGGATGAGCGATAATATAAAGTCACCAAGAGTACAAACTTTACTCGAGAGGTTGTTTACGTGCCACCATTAGATCGAGCAGTTGAAATCTACAAGAAGGATGGGTTCTGGAGATTATTATCAAGATCAGCCACGTTTCTTATATCGAAGTTTGAGGGGGGGTTATCATCCCGGCGTAGGGTGGAGTCTATTTCTATAGCTTTCCGCCCTATATTCAATAATTTATATTATTTAAAACATGGTAATCAAAGCGATGTTATGAGCGAAGATTGGGACACATTAATTCTCTTAGACGCATGTCGCTACGATGACTTCGAACGGCAACATGACTTACCGGGAACACTCGAAAGCCGGATTTCTAAAGGCGCAGACAGCCCTGAATACATCAAAGAAAATTTCGCTGGAAGAGAATTACACGATACAGTCTACGTAACTGCAAATCCCCATGTTCAGATGCTCGACGAGAATGTGTTTCACGCCATTATAGATAAGCCTCTATCAAATTGGGATCCAAAAACTAAGTGCGTACGGCCAGAGGAAGTCACGACTGCTGCGATACGCGCCCACGAAGACTACAGCAACAAACGAATCATAGTACATTATATGCAACCTCACGATCCGCCATTAGGCTCAACAGGAGACGAAATACGGGAACAATTTAATCTCGGTGGAGTCCACACAACCAATCAGTCCGAAGAACCCAGACTTTTCGAGGCGGTTGCCAATGGCGAACTCGATGTCGAGAAAGCAAGAAGCGCATACCGTGAAACGCTCGACATTGTCCTTGATGAAGTAAATAAGCTTCTCGCCGAAATTAATGGACGAATCGTCGTCTCAGCAGATCACGGGGAGATGTTCGGAGAACAACCCTACCCGATCATCGGAAAGCTCTACGAACACTATCGCCACCCGCATACTGTCGAACTGTGCAAAGTACCTTGGCTAGTAATTGATCAGGGCTCCCGCCGACACACCGTTTCCGAACCTCCAACAGATACCCAGAGTACGTCGGAAGAGGACCTCAAAGAGAAACTCGAAGCACTCGGGTATAAATAAAAGAGGAGTCATTTTGAGTGAATAAACCAACCTATCAGATCAATTCCAGTTTTCTTTTCGAGGAGTTCTGCGACCAATCTATCTTCCTCACCGAAGACATTGAATATTCGGAGGAAGATGAGGTAGGTACCAAGAATAATAAAGGGAAGGGATACCGCAAGGAGCAATTTGCTGTCAATCAAAATTGTAGCAATCCATCCGACAGACAATGGTGGCACACCTGAGAGGAAAACGTAGATGGTCCTTTTTTCGAAGGGGAAGAGTCCCCGTAAGTAATGGAGCTCAAGAACTCCTGCTGTAACGCCGCATGTGATTCCCACCGCAGTTCCAATTGCGGCACCGAGAATGCCGAGTCGTGGTATAAGTAGAATGTCGAGAACCGCGTTTACACTAACTATCAAAGCCGTGTTTGCCAAAGTCAATTTGGTAAACCCAAGACCCTCAAGAACCATCCCCTCAGGCCCTACTGAAGAGTTCACTAAGTAACCGAGTACGAGAATGATTAACGCGCCGCTACCAGCAGCGTATACGCGAGTGAACAGTAACGAAAGGTATGTCCTTGGAGCTAAGATGAGCGTCAGTGCGACGGGTAACGAGAACAAAAGTATCCAGCGTGCTGCAAGAGCGTAACGGCTGTTTAGCAACTGGTCGTCTTGTTTTACCTCGGTGACCATTGGTTTGAAAACTGGTGCCAGAGAGTTTAGGAATATCAATAAGTTAATACCTAAGAGGTTGGCTACTTTGTATATTGCAAGATCTTCTGAAGTTGTGTTTGGATAATATCCTATAATGAAGAAGTCTATTTGGCTGATTGTAGAATGAATAACGCCAGCGAAAACAAGCGGGAGAGCATACGAAAACAAATTATTGAGTTCGGCACCTTCGATTGAACCATTGAACAACCAACTGACTCGACGGCGTAGGTAAACGATTCCCGCAAATGCAACTATAATTATCGACGATAAGTAACCTAATACTAGACCCTGTAGTTTGTAACCTGCAAATATTAGGACCAGAGTAATGAATAGCTTTCCACCAGGAAGAAGAAGATTGGTTAGGAGGACTCGATACCGGAGTTGCTTAATGGCAATAAACATGCGAACCGTGACGTCCCGGAAAGATAGGAACGGGAGTGCAAGGGCTAGCACTGGAAGTATGGCAGTCAATCGGTCCTCTCCGAATATTGAGGATAAATAAGGAGTAAACGACCAAAGGACAATCACTGCAAGTCCGGTTCCAAGAAGTGCTATAACAGAAATAGTGGCGAACAGATTCCGTGCTTCATCATAATTCTCATCAAGTAGATACTGGGGGATGTAATAGTCAATCCCTCGATAAACACTCAAATCAGCGATTGATTTAGTGAAGAGAACGATCGCCAATCCAAGTGAATATACGCCGAACGTCGATGCAGAGACTAATTTGGTAACACCGATTGTGAAGACAAAACCTAAGCCCCGACCGATAATACTGCCAAAAAAGGTAATCCCGCCCTGGGTGGCAAGGGTAGTGACACCAGAGTCATCCGGAGTATTTTCTCCCATTTCCTCAGCCAGTGATACTACGACTATTAAGTGGTCGATTCGCCTCGTACCAATCTATCGTCCTACGTAGTCCCGTCTCGAAGCTCGTCGTTGCTTCCCAGTCAAACCGTTCGCGAGCTCGCGAGGTGTCCAGCTTACGTCGAGGCTGTCCATCTGGCTTCGACGTATCCCATTCGATATCCCCCTCGAACCCCGTAAAATCCGCGATTGTCTCAATCAGGGACCTGATTGATATTTCCATCCCACTACCAAGATTCACCGGATCCGACTCATCGTACCGCTCAGTCGCCGTTAAGATTCCATCTGCGGCATCCTTCACGTAAAGGAACTCACGGGTCGGCTTCCCTGTTCCCCATGCTGTAATCGAATCATCACCGCGTTCACGTGCCTCGATACATTTCCGAATGATCGCAGGAATGACGTGTGACGTCTCCAGGTCGAAGTCGTCGCGCGGGCCGTAGAGGTTCACCGGCATCAGATAGATGCTGTTGAAGTCGTACTGCTTGCGGTAGGCCCGCGACTGCGTGAGCAGCGCCTTCTTCGCGATACCGTAGGGCGCGTTCGTCTCCTCGGGATATCCGTCGAACAGGTCGTCCTCGCTGAACGGCACCTCCGTGTGCTTCGGATACGAGCAAATAGTCCCCAGAATCGTGAACTTGTCCACGTCGAACTGGCGAGCTATCTCCAGGAGCTCGATACCCATGATCGCGTTGTCGTAGAAGTACTGACCCGGGTTCTCGCGGTTCGCGCCGATACCGCCGACTGTCGCCGCCAGATGGAGGACGACATCGGCGCCGGAGTCTGAGAACGCGCGGCGAATGTCCGTACGGTCGCGGAGGTCGTACTCATCGCTCCGCGGAACGAACACGTCGACATCGTCGGACCGAGCTCGCAGTTCCTCGACCAGATGGCTGCCCAAGAAGCCGGCCCCGCCGGTGACCATCACGGTCCGGCCGTCCCAGTACCCGCTCATCGCCAGTCCACCCGTCCGTACCACGACTGCTTATTGTTCGCGTACCAGTCGATCGTTTGGTGGATGCCCTCACGCCAGGAGACCTGCGGTTCCCAACCAGTTTCTTCGGTGAGCTTCTCGTGACCGACGAGGAGTTCCTCGACGTCGCTGTCACCGGGGCGGTATCGATCGTTATCCTGTACAATCTCGGGGTTGTCCCAGTAGCCGTGCTCGCTGCCGACCTCAAGAATCGTTTCGGTCCACTCGCGCATCGAGATGTTCTCGCCGTAGCCGTAAACGTACTGCTCGCCGGGATTGCCGGCGAGTGCCACGTGAAGGTGGCCGCGAACGCCGTCGCTGACGTAACACATGTCTCGCTTCGGCTGTAGGTTCCCCAGTTCGACGATGTCGCGCTCCAGCGCCTGCGTGATGATGGTGCCGGTGATGTAGCGCGGGTTCTGGCGTGGCCCGTAATTGTTGAACATCCGCGTCGTGACGGTGGGGAGTCCGTACGCGTCGTTGTAGTTCATCGTGAGGAAGTCAGCGGCCAGTTTAGAAGTCGCGTAGATGCTCGTCGGATTGACCGGCGACCGCTCGCTGAGCATAACCCGACCGTCGTCTTGGAACTCGTGTTTCTCGGCCATCTCTTCCTTGATATTCCCGTACTCTTCGCTCGTACCGGCAGTATCGAACTTCGCGATGTCGAGATCGAGGTCGACGATTGACTGGAGAAGATTCAGCGTCCCGGTGACGTTGGTGTTGACCGTCTCGTATGGCCGGTCCCACGATTCGCCGACGTGAGCCTGTGCTCCAAGGTGGAAGATTAGCGTGTCATCGTACTCTTTGAACGTGGACAGCGCCTGATCAACCGAGTGCTTGTCCCGGAGATCTCCGCGGTGAACGGTGATATTCTCACGCTGATGACGAATATTATTCAGCTCACCGCTAGAAGTGGCTCGAACGAACACGTGGACATTCGCACCGTACTCGACGAGCGTATCGACGAGATGCGAGCCAACAAATCCATCCGCACCCGTAACGAAAACGGGGCGGTCATTAAGTTCAGATTGTAACTCCATCTTACTGGTTGTCACTTGTTCTGCGGCTGGTATTTTTCTTTCTATCTGGAGTTTCTGAGGGGGTGACGGAGCACTGAGTCCTAGGATGCGTGAAGAGTACTGGGGTGGACAAAGACCGATGATTAAACACGTTACAGAACGCGCATCTCAGATTCAGATCCGTAGTAAAAAGGCTTAGGCATAAGAGGTGGCGAACATATCCTTCGTGAGGTAAAACACAGCACGACCAGTTTCTCACACTGTTTTAGGTTCTAAAACGGAACCTGCTGACGAGTGCTCAGATCGTTCGCTTTTAGGTGAGATCGATTTATCTGAATACTACCTGATAGACTTAACAAAGGTATTTAATCATGAATTCGAAACGTTAGCCATGACCGAATCAAGTTTTATTCCTCAGAATGAGTGGGAAAGCATTGTTCGGAACGTCCCGCTCGTCTCTGTCGATCTCGTGATCGAACACGACGGCGGCGTGCTCCTCGGGAAGCGTGAAAACGATCCCGCGAAAGGAGAATGGTTTGTACCCGGAGGGAGGGTGTTCAAAAAAGAATCTCGTACTGATGCCGTCCACCGCGTGGCCAAAAACGAACTCGGTGAATCAGTCGTTATCGACGACTGTCTCGGGACCTATGAACACTTCTACGAGACAGCTGCGGTCGGTGGTGTCGACTCGAAACACTACCTCGCGACCGGGTATCGCTGCCACTTCGAACGCGACGATCCAGAGATCGTCTGCGACGAGCAACATGGTGACTTCCGAATCTTTCGTCCGCCGTTCGAAGATCTACATCCGTACGTTCAACAGTATCTCGACGCTCGCTAACCCGACTACTCCCGCACGAGCCGTGCCGCCTGCTCGACATCGGCGGGCGTGTTCACGTTCACGCGCTCGCCGAGACGGACGGTCTCGATATCGTACCCGGCTCGGACCAACAGTCCGACCGCTTCGCTCAACTGGTACTCGCCCTCCGCAGACGGTTGAACCAGCGCACACGCGTGGAACACGTCCGCGGGAAGCACGTAACACCCCGTCGTCACGAGCGTCGACGGCGGGTCGTCGGGCTTCTCGACGAGACCGGTCACGCGATCCCCGTCAAGCTCAAGAACGCCCGTCGTCGATGCCTCCGCTGTCGACACATCCTCGACGGCAAGCACACCGTCGACGCCCTCTTTGGTGGCCGCGGAAACCGCCGGTCCAACACTCCCTGCAAACACGTCGCCGTTCAGAAGCAAGAACGACCCGTCGATGTGCGGCTCTGCCTGAAGAACCGCGTGGCCCAACCCGAGCCGCTCGCGTTGGTGGACGTACGTGATCGGTACCCCCGCGAACGCGTCGCCGAAGTGATCGACTATCTGCGCCCCTTCGTACCCGATCACGACGACGAGCTCGTCGGCGCCCGCATCGATGGCCGTCTCGAAGACGTGTGCCAACAAGGGCTGCCCGGCGACCTCGACGAGTCCCTTCGGTTGCGTTTCAGTACACTCGCCGAGCCGTGTCCCACGACCGGCCGCGGGGATGAGCGCGTGCATACCCGAACTCGCGACCGCAATGCCCGTGAAGCCACCGGCGTGTCACGGCCCCGAGAGAGGAACGGAGACGAGTGTCTCCCACTCGGACTCCGGTCCCGTGGTGTCCACGAGCGCCAGCGCCTGACACGTGATGTTGCCCGGAAGCGTCGCCGTGTCGATCGACTGTGCAACGTCGTGTCGCTCCGTGAGACCCATCTCACTGTAGACGAGACTGAGATGCGGGTGATACGCTGCGGTCGATCCACTGATCGCCTCCCGTGCCGACCGACGTACCTCCATCAGTTCGAGTGTCGGTTTCACGGGGAGGAACACACACTGGTGCCGTGTCGTCGACCAGCGAACGCCATCGAATGCCAATTCCAAGGATACGGTCCCAGCCGCAAGCGTCCGTGTTGTTTCCTCCAACGCTGCACGCTCCCCATCGATGCCGCCGATCACCGTCACGTGTGGCTCGAAGATCGGTGCGTCCTCATACCGTTCAGCAAGCTCCGTGATCGTCGCTTGGAGCTGGCGGTGGGCTGTCGTCTCTGCTCCGGGAACGAACCAAAGTGAGTACGTGCGATTCGACCGTGCGCTCATTATCCAATCCGGACCATCGACACGGAAAAGCGCTCCTCCGATCGGCCACCTCGCCGGGTCGTGCAGGCTCAGTCTCCCGCTTCTACCGTCTCTCCCTCTTCGAACTCCCCCTCCAACCGCGCCTCGGCCTCCTCTCGATCCTCCGGATACCCGACGTCGACCCGCCACCCGTCGAGCGGGATCGCGTCGATCGTGCGCCCGCTCTGAATCAACAGGTCGATCGCGTCCGAGATCTCGTACTCCCCGCGATTCGACGGCTGCACGAGGTGACACGCGTGGAAGATTGCGGGACTAAATGTGTAGAAGCCGGTCATCACCAGATTCGACGGCGGGTCGTCGGGCTTCTCGACCACGTCCGTAATCTCACCGTACTGATTCGTATCGCACACGCCGTACCGCGACGCCTCGTCCCACGGCACTTCCTCGACGAGGAACGCGGCGTCAGCGCGGTCCTCCCGCTGGCGCCGCACCACGTCCTGAAGATTCGCGTCGAAGATGTTGTCCCCGAGGATGAGCATGAAGTCATCGTCGATGTGCTCCTCGACGGTCAACAGCGCGTGCGCCAGCCCGTTCTGCTCGCGCTGGTGGGCGTAGGTGATCGGTACGCCCTCGTACGCGTCGCCGTAGTGATCAATAATCACCTCCTTCAGGTAGCCGACGACGACGACCAGCTCGTCGGCGCCCAGCTCGATCAGCTGGTCGAAACAGTGCGTGAGCAGGGGCTCGTCCGCGACCTCCACCATCCCCTTGGGCTTGTCTTCGGTGAGCGGGCGGAGCCGCGTCCCTTCGCCGGCCGCGAGTACGACTGCCTTCATGTCAATAGCGGAGATGGTACTCGGTCATAGGTCTTTCCACAGACGCGCACGGTGGGTATTCGCGACCATCACCCTAGATCGCTCTCGGCTAACTGGCGGTGGGCAGGTCCTTCGTCGGCCCAACTCCATCGAGCGGTGGCTGATCGCACGTGTCTCCGAGAAGGGATCGCGGGGACCGCTGTCGATCTTCTCGTTGCGTTGTGGTCCGCGACGGGTTGGCATGTAGACGAGAGTGTGAATTTAGGCACTGATCTCGGAGTATAAAACATCATACTGATCATATGACTGAATTGGATGCGGATTCCCGTGAAGTGGCGGCGTCCGTGGTTTCGAATCTGAAACGCCCACCGCTCGGGATTCCGCCGCCTGAAGGCGGAGGAGGATGTTAATTGGTCACGATCGTATTCGAGACTGCTCTGTTGAATCCGCAGAAGGCGGCGGGATAGCGTCGCTCTGAAGGTGGAAGCGAAGCGGAAGAGCCGAATGTGTCCAAACTCCTCTTCCGCTTCGTTAAGCAAGCCGCGTCGCTGGCTCAAAAGCGCTGTGCCGCCAGTCCAACGGCGGTGAGTGATCCGACTGGCCACGGATTTCCCGGTTGGAAGCATGTCACGCTCCACTTTTTGCGGGTTCACATGGATGCGACGTACCGCGAAATCGTGGATTGGGCGAGTGAGATGGATCGCGTTCGTGGTCTGTTACAGCTGTCGCGGACGGCATTTCCCGCACCCTCAACGCTGTACCGGTCGTTTGAGAGGGTGCCCATGTCGGTGTGGCGCGGTTTCCTTCGTGAGTCAGCGACCATCTGCGATCCGGGCTCGCACAGTGCCATCGATGCCACGTTCTTTGACCGCGAAACGGCATCGAGACACTACCAACATCGATCGGATCGCCACATACGCACGCTCAAAACGACGGCGCTCGTCGATACAGACTCGTGTGCCATCCTCGATCTTCACTGCTCGGCACACTGGCCTCACGACACGCAAACTGGCCGTCGAGTCGCCCTTCGTAACACTGAGAAAATCGAGAGTCTCGCCGGCGACAAAGGCTATGATGACCAATCGCTCCGGGACGCCCTCCGATCAGAGGGCGTCCAGCCCCTGCTGCGTCATCGGTTGTTCGCTGCGTACGATCACGCGCACAACGCACGGTTGGACAGCGAGCTATACGGCCAGCGCTGGATGGCCGAGACCGCCTTTTCGGCCATCAAGCGTCGGTTCGGCCCCGCTGTCCACCCTCGCGCGTGGTACCGCGAGTTCCGCGAGCTTGTGCTGACCGCCGCAGTCTACAACCTCGAACAGGCTCTCAAACAGTGATCCTCACGCCGTCATCGGATTCAACAAAGCATTCGAGACGCATTCTTCCTGAAAATCAGGCTCATGACGACCCTATCTGTCAAGTAGGCTCCCACCTACGTGTGGAATCACTACATCGCGAATCATAAAATGTTCACAGATCTGTTCCGTGAGGCTAGAGCGGAATATTCACTCTACCGTCACACTCTTCGCGAGGTTCCGCGGCTTGTCGATCGGCCGATCCTTCTCGTCCGCCACGTGATACGCGAACAGCTGGAGATAGACGTTCGCCACCAACGGCTCGACGATACCGACGTCGGGCACATCGAAGGACACATCCAGCGTGTTGTACTCCTTGCCGTCCGAGACACATCCCAGCGCCGGCGCCCCGCGCGTCTGCGCCTCGGTGACGTTGTTCATCGTTTCGTCGGCCCGGGCACCGTCGGTCAACACGGCCAACACAGGCGTGTCGGGCGTTACTAACGCTAGGGGCCCGTGTTTCAGCTCGCCTGCGGCGAACCCCTCGGCGTGGTCGTACGAGATCTCTTTGAGCTTCAGCGCACCCTCCAAGGCGACGGGCACCCCCAGCGCGCGCCCCACGAAGAAGAACGCCTCGCTGTCCTGGTACTCCCGAGCGGCCTCCCGAACCTGCGGTTCCTCGTCGAGCACCTGCTGGACTGCCCCGAGGGTGTCATAGAACTCTT
>NZ_NHPJ01000083.1 GCF_002252985.1 Halorubrum halodurans
CCACCGCAATCGCTCGTCGCTTCGATTGTAGCGAACGGATCGGACAGCGAACGCTAAGAGACGGGCTACGCTACGGCGTCAGTGGTCCGATAAAAGCGCGTTCGTGGACGGCCCGTTCGGGCCGGCCGTGGGTGGTTAGGTCAGACGGTCGGCAGTCGGTTCGACGGTCGGGGTGGCTGGGTGGATGTGGTCGTTCCCGAACTTCACATCGCGCCGCCCATGCCGCCCATGCCGCCCATGCCGCCGCCCATGCCGCCGGGCGCGCCGCCGGGCGCACCGCCGTCGTCGCCGTCGTCGTCGGTGCCGCCGCCCTTGAGGTCGCCGGCAGCGATGACGTCGTCGATGCGGAGGATCATGACGGCCGCCTCGGTGGCGGACTCGATGGCCTGGGTCTTGACGCGGAGCGGCTCCACGACGCCCTCGGCCTCCATGTCGATCACGTCGCCCGTGTAGGCGTCGAGACCGGCGCCGAACTCGCCGCCGTCGTGGCGGGAGCGGAGGTCGACGAGCGAGTCGATGGGGTCGAGACCCGCGTTCTCGGCGAGGGTGCGCGGGATGACCTCCAGCGCGTCGGCGAACGCCTCGACGGCGAGCTGCTCGCGGCCGCCGACGGAGTCGGCGAAGTCGCGGAGCTGGAGCGCGAGCTCGGCCTCGGGCGCGCCGCCGCCGGGCAGGACCTGCCCGTCGACGAGCGTCGTGCGGACGACGCCGAGCGAGTCGTCGATGGCGCGCTCGATCTCGTCGACCACGTGCTCGGTGCCGCCGCGCAGGATGAGCGTGACGGACTTGGCTTCCTCGACGTCCTCGACGAAGATGCGCTCGTCGCCGCCGACGTCCTTCTGGGCGACGGAGCCGGCGAAGCCGAGGTCGTCGGACTCGATGTCCTCGAGGTTCGAGACGACGCGGCCGCCCGTCGCGCGGGCGAGGCGCTTGAGGTCGTCGGACTTCGCGCGGCGGACGGCGAGGATGCCCTCCTGTGCGAGGTAGTGCTGGGCCATGTCGTCGATGCCGTCACCGACGAAGACGACGTCGGCGCCGATGTCGACGAGGTGGTCGACCATCTCGCGGAGCTGCTGCTCCTCCTGGTCGAGGAACTGCTGGAGCTGGTCGGGGTCGGTGACGTTGACCTCGGCGTCGATCTCCGTCTCCTTCACCTCGATGGCGCCGTCGAACAGCGCGACGTTCGCGTCCTCGGCCGCGTAGGGCATGTTCTCGTCGACGCGCTCCTTGTCGACGATGACGCCCTCGACGAGCTCGGACTGGTCGATGGAGCTGCCGACGACCTTCTCGACGGAGACGTTCTCCGTGTCGATGCCGTCCTCATCTTTGACCGCCAGCACGGCGTCGACGACGAGCTCGGCGAGCAGGTCCTTGGAGTTCTCCGCGCCCTTGCCGGTCATCGCCGTCTGGGCGATCTCGACGAGCGTCTCGCGGTCCTCCTCGGTGACCTCGATGGCCTGCTCCTCGACGATCTCCTTGGCCTTCTCGGCGGCCTGGCGGTAGCCCTGTGCGAGCGTGGTCGCGTGGATGTCCTGGTCGAGGAGCTCCTCGGCCTGGTCGAGGAGCTCGCCCGCGACGACGACGGCGGACGTGGTTCCGTCACCGACCTCGTCCTCCTGGGTCTCGGACACCTCGACGATCATGTTCGCCGCCGGGTGGTCGATGTCCATCTCCTTGAGGATGGTGACGCCGTCGTTCGTGACGACGACGGACCCGCCGGAGTCGACGAGCATCTTGTCCATTCCCTTCGGGCCGAGCGTGGTGCGGACGGACTCCGCGACCGCCTTCCCGGCCGTGATGTTCATGTTCTGGGCGTCCTTCCCGGAGGTGCGCTGCGACTCCTCGGAAAGTACGATCATCGGCTGGTTACCCATCCGCTGTCGCTGGGACATAATCATCCTCCGATTGTTTGTGATTCTATATAAATCCTTCGGTCAGCTCGTGCGAAACCGCAACACGGAGGGGCGGAGCTGGGCGCATGTGGTTCGTTATCACGACCCTTTATATAGGCCGGTCGACCGGAGAGTTCCGGCGTCGGAGAGCGGAAACGGAGGAGAGCGAACCCGGAACCGCCGACCGACGTGAGAGCCGGCCACGGGTCCGGCACAGCAGTGAGCGCCCGGCGAGCGGGAACCCGCCCGCGAGGGAGTCGGACGTCCTCCGGCGACGAGGCTGGGGAGGCGTGAGGGGCGGGGCGACGGACCGACCACGCCGCGATCGGGCGGAGGGGGTTCCCCGCGGAGCGTCTACCGCGGCGCGTTGAAACTCACGTCGTCGTTCAGCTCGTTGGACTTGCGCTCGAGGTACGAGTACACCGCGCCGTGGGGCGCGCCGTCGAGGAGCATCCCGACCGCACGGCGGACGACCTGAAGCTCCTCCGGCCCCCCGACGGCGCCGACCGTGGTACCGTAGATCACGACGTTCGCGCCGGTCAGCTCCTCTATCAGCTCGCGGGTCCGGCCGTTCTCGCCGATGATCCGCCCCTTCTTGCGCTGGAGGTCGTTGTCGTTGCGGGTGTGCTCGGTCAGGTCGATGAGCTCCAGCGTCCGAAGGTCGTGGTCCAGGATCGACAGCGCGGTCTCGGGTTTGAACCCCCGCCCGATCGCCTTGATCACGTCCGGGGCGACCAGCGCGGCGACGGGGTCGTCCGTCTCCTCGATGGCGACGCTGCCGGACTCCGAGTCGATGTCGAGTCTGACGCCCGCCCGCTCCTCGATCTCCCGCATCGTCTCGCCCCCGGAACCGATGACGACGCCGATCCGGTCCTGCGGAACCGTCACGTGTTGCATGTCGGGTGATACCCGACGGAGCCTTTTAAACGTGTTCCGGGAGCCGCGGTGTGTGTCCGGATGCCGGACGCGTGCGGGCTGCTACCGTAGGTTTTCCGTCGTCCGACCACGGACGGTCGCGTCCGGCCCCGTCCGCGAAGGGCACGCCGACCACGACGACGAGTCGCGACCGGCACGGCCGGGAGCGCGTCGAGCGGCAGGAACGCGGTGGCGATGCGGGGAACGAGCACGCCGTGATGCCGCTTCGTGGAGGGCGGGCGAGTCGTCGGTCGGAACCCACGCCGGTGTCGTCCTCGGCTGCTCGCTCGTCCGGCTGCTCGCTCGTCCGGCTGCTCGCTCGTCCGACTGCTCGCTCGTCCGAGCCCTCACTCGTCCGGCTCGCCGCTCGGGTCGGGCTCCGGTTCGGTCACGTACGCGCGGAGGTCGTCGGGGTCGACGTCGATCCCCTGTCGCGTGAAGAAGGTCGCCACGTTCTCGCAGTCGCGGTCGAGGAACTCCCCGGCGTTCGGGTGGTGAACCGTCACGGCCTGTCCGAGGTCGATGACCACCAGCTCGCCGTCGTGGACGATCATGTTGTACTCCGAGAGGTCGCCGTGGATCAGCCCGGCGCGGTACAGCCGGCGCATGTACTCGCGAACGACCTCGTAGGCGGTCGCGGGGTTCTCGACGTCGACCTCGCTCAGCCGCCGGGCGCGCTCCTCGGCGTGGCCGACGAGCTCCATCACCAGCACGTTCCGCTGGACCGCGATGGGTTCGGGGACGCGAACGCCGGCCTTCCGGGCGCGCTTCAGGTTCGCGAACTCCTTTTTCGTCCACGCCAGCACCACCGCCTTCTTGTCGTTCGCGATCCCCTCGAATCGGGGGTCACCCTCGAGGTACTCGCGCATCTGCCGGAAGTTCGAGGAGTTGATCCGGTACACTTTCACCGCGACCTCGCGGTCGGGCGTGACGCCCTCGGGGCCGCCGCCCGCGGCCGCCGATCCCGGCTCCGGCCGCTCGCCCGCCCTCCCGCCGAGCGCCTCGAAGACGCTCGCCTCCTTGCCGGTCGAGACCGGGCCGCCGAAGGCGTCGACGTAGCCGTCCTGGACCAGCTTGTACACGGCCGCCAGCGTCGCGTCGTCGAAGACCGACTCCTGGAGTTTGAACTGCTCGGTGTCTTTCACCCGTTCGCGGAACTCGTTGAACTCCCGGTCCTGTCGGCGGGCGATCCGGTCCGCCTCGGTGTCCGAGACGTCCAGCTCCTCCCACTCGTCGCCGGGCTGGTCCGCGGGCTCGAGCAGCACGAACTCCTCGCTCATTCGTCCCGACTTCGCCGCGGTAACTGATAAACGGGCGGGTCGAGCGCGCGACGGGTCGCCGCCCGGACGTGAGCGGACGATCACCCGCGGCGTGGGGTATATACGGCCGAGCGGCCTACGTTACTCCGTGACATCCCGGACCATCCGCGCCCGCGACCGGCCGGTGTTCGGCGTCGACGTACAAAGCGGCGACGTTCGCGGCGACGACCCCTCCTACGCGCTCGTGATCCTCGATCCGGTCGACGACGACGACGACCCCGACGCCCCGGACGCCGACGGGCCGCTCGCGCGGGTCACCCGCGACGTGGTCTCGCTCCGGAAGCTCCGGCGGCTGATCGACGACCGCGAGCCGCTGTACGTCGCCACCGACAACGCCTACGAGCTGGCCCCCGACAAGAACGCGCTCGTGGGGCTGCTGCGGTCGCTGCCGGACGGGACCCGGCTCGTCCAGGTGACGGGCGCGGAGCGGCCGGAACCGCTCTCGCGGGTCGCCTCCAGACACGGGGTCCCGTACGGGAAGAAGCCGATGAAGGAGGCGGAGGCGGCCGCCCGGCTCGCGGCCGCCAACGTCGGCCACGAGGTGACCGCCTTCACCGACGAGACCACGGTGAAGGTCTCGCGCGGGCGCTCGACCGGGAAGGGCGGGTGGAGCCAGGACCGGTACACCCGCCGGATCCACGGCAACGTCCGGAAGCGGACGCGACAGGTCCAGTCGAAGCTCGAGGAGGCGAACCTCGCGTTCGACCGGGAGGTGACGGAGAAGTACGGCGGCTTCGCGAACGCCGTCTTCACCGTCGCGGCCCGCCCGGAGGAGATCCCCGTGTCGAACTCGCGGGCGGGCGACGTCCGCGTCGAGGTCGAACGCGAGCGCCGCGACGGGATCGAGTACGAGCCGCTCGTGAAGCGCCGCGACCGGGTCATCGTCGGGATCGACCCCGGCACGACCACCGCGGCCGCGGTCGTCGGCCTCGACGGCACCGTCCACGCGCTCTACTCCTCGCGGACGGCCGACACGGCGGAGGTGACCGAGTGGGTGATCGAACAGGGGCGGCCGATCGTCGTCGCCGCCGACGTGGAGCCGATGCCCGAGACCGTCGAGAAGTTCCGCCGCTCCTTCGACGCCGCCGGCTGGCGGCCCACGACCGACCTCCCGGTCGACGAGAAGCTCCACCGGACGCGGGAGGCGAGCTACGGGAACGACCACGAGCGCGACGCGCTGGCAGCCGCGCTGTACGCCTACGATGCCCACGCCGACCAGTTCGAGCGGATCACGGAGAAGACGCCCCCGCGGCTCGACCGCGAGGAGGTGATCGCGGGCGTCGTCGCCGGCGGCGCGTCCGTCGAGGCCGTCATCGAGGACCTGCGGGCCGACCGCGACGGCGACGGCGACGACGGCGGGACCGCCGCCGAGGAGGACCCCACGGAGCCTGACCGAACCGAGGAGGAGGAGACGATCCGGCGGCTCCGCGACCGGGTCGATCGGCTGGAGTCACACACGGAGTCGCTGGAGGCGGACCTCGAGGAGCGCGACGAGCGGATCGCGGAGCTGGAGGCCGAACTCGAGGAGGCGAAACGCGAGGAGCGGATCGAGGCGCGCAGTCGACGGATCGTCGCGCGGCTCGAACGCGAGACCGAGCGGCTGGAGCGCGAGCGCGACGAGGCCCGCGAGACGGTGGCGGAGCTCGAGAGGAAGGTGGAGACGCTGAAGGAGCTGTGGCGGCTCGACCACTCCAACTTCGACGACGTCGCCGAGGACCGGGGGCTCGTCAGCGTGAAGGTCGTCGAGCAGTTCACGCTCGACGCGATCGACGCGGCCGACGAGGCGTACGGGCTCGTCGCCGGCGACGTGGTGTACCTCCGGGACGCCTCCGGTGCCGGGCGGCGGACCGCGGAGCGGCTCGCCGAGACCGACCCGCGGGCGGTGATCCGGGACGGCAACCTCTCCGACGTCGCGGACCGCGTGCTCTTCGACGACGGGATCCCGGTCGTTCCCGCGTCGGCCGTCCCCGTCCGCGAGGTCGACGAACTCGCGGTCGCCGAGGAGGCGGACCTGGAGGCCGCGGTCGACGACTGGGAGTCGCGGGCGGAGCGTCGCCGGCGCGACGAGCGGGCCGAGCGGCTGGACCGGATCATCTCCGAACACCGGGCGGGGACGAGACTCGAGACGGAGGAGTGACCCGGACCCGGATCGGGGCGTTTCCAGAAGTCATATCCCGAGCGCCCGCGCTATCGTAGCCATGGACGCCCACGAGCGGATCACCCGGAACACGGCCGAGGTGGTCACCGAGGAGGAGATCGAGACGCTGGCCGACGACCCCGACGGGAAGCGGGCGTACGTCGGCTACGAGCCCTCCGGCGTTCTCCACATCGGCCACATGCTCACGGCGAACAAGCTGATCGACCTCCAGGAGGCCGGCTTCGAGGTCACCGTCCTGCTCGCGGACGTCCACGCGTACCTCAACGACAAGGGCTCGTTCGCCGAGATCCGGAGCACGGCGGAGCGGATGCGCGACCAGTTCATCGCCTACGGGCTCGACGAGTCGAACACCCAGTTCGTGCTCGGCTCCGACTTCCAGCTCGACGAGGACTACACGCTCGATCTCCACGCCCTCGAGCTCGAGACCACGCTGGCGCGCGCAGAGCGCGCCATGGCCGAGATCAAGTCGGGCGACTCGGTGAAGGTCTCACAGGCGGTGTACCCGCTGATGCAGGCGCTCGACATCCCGTACCTCGGCGTCGACCTGGCGGTCGGCGGGATGGAACAGCGGAAGGTCCACATGCTCGCGCGTGACGTCCTCCCGAGCATCGACCGCGAGCCGCCGACGAGCCTCCACACCCCGCTTATCGCCGACCTCGCAACCGGCGAGGGGAAGATGTCCTCCAGTACGGGCGTCACCATCTCGATGGAGGACTCCCGCGAGGCGATAGCGGAGAAGGTGAACAAGGCGTACTGCCCGCCGACGGCCGACCCGGACCCGACCGAGGAGGGCGTCGAGCGCGAGAACCCCGTCCTCCAGGTGTTCGAGTACCACGTCTTCCCCCGGTTCGAGACCGTCGTCGTCGAACGTCCCGAGGAGTACGGCGGCGACCTCGAGTACGCGGAGTACGACGCGCTCGAGGCCGACCTCGAGGCCGGCGAGCTTCACCCGGCGGACGCCAAGGGCGCGCTCGCGGCGTACCTCGACCGGCTCGTCGCGCCCGGGCGCGAGCAGTTGGCCGAGTAGCCGCGACGGCAGCCGCGGCCGCCGTCGGATGCCCCGTTCTCACGTCCCGCCGCCGACCGGACAGGTCCCGTCGAGACACCGCCGTCCGGTGGCGGTCTCGAACACCGGCAGCCCGCAGGCACACTCGTCGACGGCGACGCCGGACGGGACGGAGAGGGTCGTCTCGCAGTCGGGAGCCGTACAGGCGAGGTAGACGCGGCCGGGCGCGTACCGGACCGCGAGATCGGTCCCGCAGTCCGGACAGTCCCAGACGCGGTCGAACCGGTCGCTGACGGCCTCCTCGAGCGGGTCACACGACGGGTCCGAACAGAGGTGGAACGCCTCGCCGCGCTCGACGCGGATCTTCGGCGACCCGCACGCCTCGCAGGTCGCGTCGGTGACGCTCGCCCCGGCGGGCAGCCCCCAGCGGCGCTCGCAGTCGAGACAGACCACGTCGCCCCGCGAGCGCACGAGGGGGCCGCCGTCGTCCGGACAGGTCCCGACCGGGATCCCGGCCTCGGTGACCGGAAGCGCCCGGCTGGCGGTCGCCGCCTCGGCGACGACGCGGAGCCGCCGGGATCCGTCCCGCGCGGTGACGGTGAAGCCCGCCCCGTCGCCCTCGACGACCACCGACTCCGGCCGGGTGAGCCACGCGACGGGCTGGTAGCCGTCGGCGTCGTGGACGAGCGTGGTGTTGTCGGGCTTGATCAGGACGACGACGCGGCCGCGGTGGGTGCGGGTCCGGTCGCCGCGTTCGGTCACCCGACAGTCGCCGGCGAGGACGCGGAGGCGTGCTGGCATGCGCGGTCTGGCCGCGGCATGCGGCTTAAGCGGTCGGCGGGGGAGCGAGAGCGCGTCGACGGGTCACGCCTCGTCGACCCGCGCGACGAGGTCGCTCGCGGCCTCGGCGGCGCGAGCCTTGACCGCGTCGGCGTCGAGCGTCAGGACCTCCCGGTCGCGCATGAGGACGCGGCCGTCACAGACGGTGTGGCGCACGTCGCTCCCGCGGACCGCGTACGCGAGGTGCGAGACCGGGTCGTGAACCGGCGTCAGGTGCGGCCGATCGAGGTCGACGACGGCGAGGTCGGCCGCCTCGCCCTCCGCGATCCGGCCGCCGGGAAGCCCGAGCGCGTCCGCGCCGCCCGCGGTCGCCATCTCCACGACGGCCCCCGCAGGAACCGCGCTCGCGTCGTCGGCAGCGAGTTTGCCCACCATCGCGGCGTCGCGCATCTCGTCGAAGAGGTCGAGGTCGTTGTTCGAGGCCGCCCCGTCCGTGCCGAGCGCGACGGTGACGCCCGCCTCGCGCAGACGCTGGACCGGGGCGGTCCCGCTCGCGAGCTTCATGTTCGAGGCCGGACAGTGGACGGCCGCGGTCCCCGTCTCCGCGAGCAGGTCGATCTCCGCGTCGTCGACGTGGACGCAGTGGGCGAGGAAGTTTCCCTCGCCGAGCGCGCCGAGGTCGGCGGCGTACGCGAGGGGTCGCTCGCCGCGCTCCTCGACGATCGGGTCGACCTCGTCTCGCGTCTCGTTCGCGTGGAGGTGGACCGGTACGTCCTCCGCCGCGGCCCGCTCGATCCCCTCGCGGAGGTGCTCCTCGCCGACCGTCGTCAGCGAGTGGGGCATGAACGCGGTCCGCACTCGCCCGTCGGCGGCCCCGTCGAGGTCGGCGGCGACCGCGAGGCTCTCCTCGACGTCCGCGATCGCCTCCTCCTCCCCCTTCCCGACCGTGACGACGCCGTGGCCGAGGCGAGCGCGCACGCCCGCACGGTCGACCACGTCGGCGACGCGGTCGGTCGCGAAGTACATGTCGGCGAACGCGGTCGTTCCCGACCGGATCATCTCCAAGACCCCGAGCTCGGCCCCGACCTCGATGTCGTCGTCGGTGAGTTCGGCCTCCGCGGGCCAGACGTCCTCGCGGAGCCACGCGTCGAGCGGCTTGTCGTCCGCGTAACCGCGCAGCAACGTCATCGAGACGTGGGTGTGGGCGTTGACCAGACCGGGGATCACCAGCCCGCCCGTCGCGTCGAGGGTCCCGGCGGCGTCGGCGGCGTGTTCGGCGACCGCCTCGTCCCGCCCGACGGCGAGGATCGTCCCCGTCTCGCGGTCGACGACGACGTCGCCCTCGCGCACGCGGCCGTCGGGGTGGAGGACCCGTCCGCCCGTGATACACAGCGTGTCCATGCGGGCCGGTTCCGCGCCGCGGGCCTAACCCCTTCCGTTCTCGTCGACGCTCGCTCGTCGTCGAACCCCGCCTACTCCACGTCGACGGCGGTGAACAGCGTGAGCGCGACGGCCGCGCCCGCCGCCGGGACCAGGGCCAGAAGCAGGAACGTCCGCCCGACGGTCGTGACGTCGAGGAGGAGCCCGGCGAGCGCCGCGCCGCCCGCGCCGACCCCGAAGTTGGCGAGGTAGGTGTAGCCGTACGAGAGCCCGCGGCCGTCCGGCGGGCTGTACACCGCGATGGCCGCCTGGTACAGCGGCTGGATCGAGAAGAGGACGAAGCCGAAGACGGCGCTGATCGCGACGAGGGGCCAGAGCCCGGCCTCGGCGACCGGGATGAAGGCCACCGCGAGGACGCCGAGCGCGCCGAAGACCGCCGCGAGCCCGGCGGACACCGGGATCCGGTCGGTGAGCCTCCCGCCGACGTACTGGCCGGCGATCCCGACCGTCAACAGCCCGGCGTAGAGGTAGGAGGCGAGGTCGAACTCCTCGGCCATCGGGCTGTCGGGCGCGAAGGGGCCGATGCCCGAGACGTCGGGGAGGTACCCCCCGAGCACGTCCGGCAGGAACGTGAGCACGCCGCGGTAGAACACCCCGTTCATGAGGACGACCGCCATCGCGAGCGCGAACCCGAGGGTGAAGAGCGCCCGGCTGTCGGCGAGGAACCCGGCCAGGGAGTCGGGACCGCCGGACCGGTCGTCGTCCGCGGTCCCGTCGGCGTCGTCGGCTCCGCTTCCCTCGTCGTCCGTCCCGACGTCGACGGCGGCCATCTCGTCGAACTCGGCGGTCAGCGCGTACGCGACGGCGAGCACGGCGGGCGCGACGAGCAGCGCGGAGACGACCCGCCAGTCGAAGACGATGAGCAGCGAGGCGGTGACGAGCGGCCCGAACGCGATCCCCAGGTTGCCGGCCATCCCGTGGTAGGCGAAGCCGGTGCCGCTCTCGGAGACGCCCGTCGAGATCAGCGAGAGCGACGCCGGGTGGTGGATGCTCGCAAAGACGCCCCACAGCGCGAGCGCGAGCGCGATGGTCGCCGTCCCCCGCGCGGCGCTGAGAAGCAGGAACGACCCCCCCATCCCCGCCAGCCCGATCAGCACCATCGACTTCGTGCTGTAGCGGTCGGCGAGGACGCCGCTCGGGAGCGCCCCGATCCCGAAGAGCGCGTACCCGACGGCGACGATGGTGCCGATCGTCGCGGTCGTCACGGAGAACTCCGAGAGCCAGATCACGACGAGGATCGGGATCGAGAGCTCGTAGGTGTGGACGATCGCGTGGGACACCATGGTGAACGCCACGATCGACCGACCGTTCTCGTTCATTCACGTCCACGACGCTCGGCCGGTGGGTAAAGCGTATCGAAGCCGGCGGGGGACGGGGAGAGCGGGGGCGCCGACGGCGACGCGGCTCCGAAGCTTCTTACGCCGACGGCCCCGCGTTCGGGCCATGGCCACCGACGCCCAACAGGCGTGTTTCGAGGCGGGGATCAAGTTCGGCTCGCTGTACCACCAGTTCGCGGGGACCCCCGTGAGCCCGGCGAGCACGCGGAGCCTGGAGGCCGCGATGGCGGAGGCCATCGAGAATCAGCCGTTCTGTGAGTCCGTCGACGTGACGATCCACGACGACCGCGTCGCCGACGCGATCGACCACGCGAACGGCTACACCGAGCTGACCGGCTCGCTCATGGACGTCGAGATGCGGATCGCCTACGAGGGGGTCGTCGTCGACACCCGAATGGAGATGGTCGACGGCTACCCGCTGATGGAGCTGGCCGCGGTCTCGGAGTGACCCGCCGCCGGCCCGCCGCCCGCGACGGCGGTCGCCGCAACCCGGTCGTTCGTGTTCGTCCAGAATAGTTCGCAATATACCGGACGATCAACACACTATATTGTTAATATGTGGTTGATCGTTCGTATTTTTCCGACAGTAAGTTTATGGTATTGAAACCTGTGTCGGTAGACGATACCGAATGAACGGATCCGAGTCGGACGACCTCGATCACCTGTTCAGCGAGACGGTCCGGGAGACGATGGACGGCTCCGTCTACGGCGCGTGGCGGTCGATCCGGGACGCGGAGGCCGTCCCGTTGAGCTTCGGCTTTCCGTACCCGGAGTCGTTCCCGAACGGGGAGCTGGTCTCCGCGGCCGAGTCGCTCTTCGAGTACGAGGGCGACCGCGCGCTCCAGTACGGCGGCGGCGAGTACGCCGACACGCTCCCCGAAGTGATCGCCGAGCAGGCTCGTGACCGCGGCATCGACTGTACGACCGCGCAGATCCACCTGACGAACGGCGCGACGAACGCGATAGACACGGTGTGTCAGACCTTTCTCGACCCCGGCGACGCCGTGTTCGTCGAGGCGCCCACGTTCATGGGCGCGTTGCGGCTGTTCCGCAACTACGACGTCGACGTCGAGGGCTGCGAGATGGACACCGAGGGCCTCGACGTCGCCGCGCTCGCCGACGAGCTCGCCGCCCGCGAGGCGGCGGGAGCGGCGCTCCCCAAGCTGCTGTACACCGTCCCCAACTTCCACAACCCGACCGGGGTGACGCTGTCCGCGGACCGCCGCCGGCGGCTCTGCGAGCTGGCGGAGACGTACGACTTCCTCGTCCTCGAGGACGACCCGTACGGCCAGCTCCGGTACGAGGGCGCGGAGCCGCCGCCGATCAGGGCGCTCGACGACGCCGGCCGGGTGATCCGTGCCAACACGTTCTCGAAGACGATCGCCCCCGGCGTTCGGACCGGCTGGATCATCGCCGAGGAGTCGTTCGTCGAGCAGTTCGACCGGATCAACGCGGGCGGGGAGCCGAGCTACACCCGCGGGCTCATCGCCCGCTACGCCGAGGACGGCCGGCTCGACCGGGCCATCGAGGAGCTGCGTGCCGGGTACAGCGAGCGTCGGGATCGGATGCTCGAGAGCCTCGCGGAGCGGATGCCGCCAGGGACGTGGTGGAGCGAGCCCGAGGGCGGCTTCTTCGTCTGGGTGGAGTTCCCCGAGGGCGTCGACGCGGAGGCGATGCTCCCCGCCGCCATCGACGAGGGCGTGACGTACCTCCCCGGCTCGTTCTTCTACGCCGACGACGGGGGAACGCGCAACGCCCGGCTCTCGTTCAGCCACGCCTCGCCCGCGGAGATAGACGAGGGGATCGCGGCGCTGGCGACCGCGGTCCGTGCGGAGACGCCGGCGCTCGAGGCCGACGACTGAGCGTCGGTCGAGACGGGCGCACGGACGGTCGAAGCGGAGTCGGTCGGGGTGGAGTCGGCCGTCCAGCGTCGATCGAGGTGGAGCCGGACGACCGGACCGGGAGACGGTCAGACGATCCGGTTGCGAAGGTCCGAGAGGTCGCCGGCGAGGTACCGCCGGTAGTTCTCCGCGAACAGCTCGCCGATCCGGTCGGCGTACTTGGGCGTCGTCCCCGCCATGTGGGGCGTGATCACCGCGTTCGGCAGGTCCCAGAGCGGCGACTCCGGCGGCAGCGGCTCCTCCTCGAAGACGTCGAGTGCCGCCCCGCGGATCCGGTTCTGTTGGAGCGCGGTCTCGAGCGCGGCCTCCTCGACGACCTCGCCGCGCGCGACGTTCACGAGGACCGCGTCCGACCGCATCGACATGAGCTCCTCGGCGCCGATCAGGCCGCGCGTCGTCTCGACGAGCGGACAGGCGAGGACGACGTAGTTCGAGCGGGAGAGCACCTCGGGGAGTCCGGCGGGCGGGTACGCCTCGTCCACGACGTCGGGAGCGGTCTCGGGGGTGCGTTTCGTGCCGATCACCTCCATGTCGAACGCCGCGGCCAGCTCCGCGACGCGCGAGCCGATCGCGCCGACGCCGACGATCCCGAGGGTCTTTCCGCCGAGCTCTCCGGCGGAGTAGCGCCGCCACGTCCCGTCGCGCTCCTGTCGCCGGATCCCCTCGTGGATCCGCCGCCCGAAGACGAGCAGATAGCCGAGCACCTGCTCGGCGATCGGGTTCGCCGCGACGCCCGCGGCGTTGGTCACCGCGACGCCCCGGTCGGCGAGCGCGTCGAGGTCGTAGGAGTCGACCCCGGAGTTGAGCGTCTGGACCCAGTCGGGTGCCGCTCCGTCCGAGAGCGCGTCGCCGATCGGCCGGACCGTCAGGACGACGTCGGCGTCGCCGATCGCCGCGTCGGACTCCGCGGCGGTCGTCGCCGTCTCGATCCGCTCGACTGAGGGGAGCGCGGCGTCGAGGCGCGACCGGACCTCCCGAGCGAAGTCGCGACCGAAGACGGCCGGGACGCTGTGGTGGAACAGCACGTCGGTTTCGGCGGCGTCGGCCGCCGAGTCGACGCGTCCCTTCATGCGGCGCGTCGGGTCGCGGGCGCGGTTCCTCCCGAGACGGGCGGGGTTCCGCCCGAGACGGGCACGGTTCCTCCGGTCGGATCGGCGGCGTGTGGGTTCACGGTCGGCGTTCGGGGATCGGGGCGGTCGGCCGAACGGTGCGCCGGCGGGCGTCGATCGCCCGACTGCGGGCGATCGAGGGCAGCGACGACGGTCACTTCGCGTACACGCTCATCGCGTCGGGATTGAGCTCGACGGAGACCTCCTCGGAGTCCGGCACCTCCGAGCGTCCCTGGACGGCCACGTCGAGTTCGGGGAGCGCGTCGTCGTCGGGCTCGATCACCAGGTTGGTTCGCTCGCCGTGGAAGAAGCGGTTGACGATCGTGCCGTCTATCGTGCCGGCGCCCGACTCCACGAGGTCGACCTCCTCGGGCCGGATGGACGCGACCACGTCACCCCTCGCGGCGGACTCGCCCAGGTCGATCGTCGTCTCGGCGTCGGCCTCGAGCTCGAGCCGCGGCGGGTGCGTCGTGTTCTCGACGACCCCGTCGAGGAGGTTCGTGTCGCCAATGAAGTCGGCGACGAACGCGGTCGCCGGCTCGCGATAGATCTGCTTGGGCGTGCCGATCTGTTCGATCCGCCCGTCGTTCATCACGGCGAGGCGATCGGACATGCTCATCGCCACGTCCTGGTCGTGTGTCACGTAGAAGAACGTGCTCTCGACGCGGTCGTGGATCTCCTGGAGCTCGACTTGCATCTGTTGGCGCAGCTTCCGGTCGAGACTCGAGAGCGGCTCGTCCAAGAGCAGGATGTCCGGCTCGTTCACCAGCGCGCGGGCGATGGCCACGCGCTGTTGTTGGCCCCCGGAGAGGTCCTGTGGCTTGCGGGTCTTGTATCCCGACAGGTCCACGATGTCGAGGTACTTCTCGATGAGCCGCTCGCGCTCGCCGGGATTGACGCCGTCCTTCTTCAATCCGTACCCCACGTTCTCCGCGACGGTCATGTGGGGGAAAAGCGAGAGGCTCTGGAAGACCAGGTTGGTGTTCCGCTTGTTCGGCGGCCGGTGGACCACGTCCTCGCCCTCGATCCGGATCGAGCCGTCGGTCGGGGTCTCGAAGCCGCTTATCATCCGGAGGGTGGTCGTCTTCCCGCAGCCGGACGGGCCGAGAAGCGAGAAGAACTCGCCGCGCTGGAGGTCGATGTCGATCCCGTCGACGGCGATCGTGTCGCCGAACTCCTTGCGGACGCCGTCGAGCTGTACCGCCGTCGTTGCTGTCGTCATACCGCGACCGAAGACGCGGATAGTACTTAACTTTTTGTCCAGTAAAGACGATTATATTCGAGAAAACATATACCTTAATCACATAAAATATGAAATTCGTCAATATTTGGCGCAAAATTGCTTCGTACGATCATCAGCTTGCTGATCACCACGGAGAGGAGTCGAGAAGCCGGTCGAGAACGACACGATCGTTACCCGTATTCGGTTAAACGTGAAAAGATCGATATCATATAAGGCCGATCCCCCAATGAACATGTCTTTTGTAGAGCAGATTTATTACACGTGAGTAGCAGTCGATCGACGACGATGGTAGACAGACGGCAGTTCATCAAGGCGGCAGGCGCGACCGGCGTGACGGGTATGGCGGGCCTGTCAGGGTGTATGGGCGGCGGCGGCGGAACCACGGTGTCGATCCTCACGTGGACGGGATACGACGCGGTCAACGACCAGGTGGAGGAGGCGCTCGAGGACGTCTCGCTCGAGATCTCGGTGGCGGACGGCTCCGCGAACATGTTCTCCACCGTGAACGCGGGCGGCGGCGAGGAGTACGACGTCGTCATCCCGAACAACGAGTACGTCCCGCGGTTCATCGACGCGGACCTCGCGGCGCCGGTGGACATGGACGTGATGACGAACTTCGACTCGCTGTATCCCACGTTCCAGAGCGCGGCCGAGGGGCAGTTCGCCGACGGTGGAGACGTCTACGGCGTCCCCGTCCAGTTCGGGTGGTACGCGTACGGCTACGACAGCTCGAAGCTCCCGGAGGACCACGAGCACTCCTACGACGTCCTCTTCAGCGAGGAGTACGCGGGGGTCGACCTCACCGGCTCCATCACGCTGTACGACGGCTACTACAAGTCGATCATGGCGACGGGGCTCGCGCTCGGCTACACCGACGCGTTCGAGGGCGACACCGTGTCGTTCACCGACGAGCAGCTCACGACCATCGAGGAGACGCTGATCGACTTCAAGCCGAACCTGCTCGGGTTCATCCACGACGAGGAGACGCTCACGCAGGACTACCAGAACGGGAACATCATCGCGTCGTTCGCGAACCGGAGCACGCACGTGGGGATCATGAACGACGTCGAGAGCGTGGATTTCTCCCAGCCGGCGGAGGAGGAGCTCACCTGGTTCGAGGGGGCCGTCGTCACGGCGGGCTCCTCGAACAAGGAGGCGGCCTTCCGGGTGTTGAACGAGTACATCTCCCCGGAGACCGGGGCGGCGCTCTCGGAGAACCGGAACATCATGAACACCTCCCAGGCCGCGATGGACAACATCGAGGCGGAGTCGCTCCAGATCGAGCCGGGCGTCCTCGACGGGATGATCCCGTTCAAGCCCGCGGAGCAGGACGAGGCGTGGATCGAGATGTTCGAACGGGTCAAGAACGCGTGAAAACGAGATGAGCACCATCCAAGATCTCGGCGACGCGTTCGAACGGCGCGGAGAACGGGCGAAGCTCGCGATCATGGCGGGACCGGGAGTCGGATGGCTGCTCACGCTGATACTGGTCCCGACGGCGTTCCTCGTGATGGTGAGCTTCGCGGAGGTCAGCAGCTCCTACGACGTGGTGTGGTCCTTCTCGGTGTCGAACTACCGGGAGCTGTTCGTCGGCGAGAGCGGGCTGTTCCAGACGCCGTTCGTCGACTCGTTTTTCCTCTCTCTGCGCATCGCCGCGGCCACCACGTTCCTGACGGTCGTCCTCGCGTACCCGGTCGCGTACCTGCTCACGCGGCTCTCCGGACGGCGGTTCAAGATCGTGTTGTTCGCGGTCCTGGTTCCCTTCTTCACCATCTTCATCGTGCGCATCTACTCGTGGCTCTCGCTTTTCGGCAGCCAGGGACTGATCAACTCGGCGCTGCTCGCGACCCCGCTCGTCTCCGAGCCGCTCGGGATCTTCGAGTACGGGCTGGCGGCGGTGGTGATCTCGCTCACCCACGCCTTCTTCCCGTACATGCTGTTGACGCTGTACTCGAGTCTCGAGGGGATCGACTACGGGGTCATCGAGGCGTCGCGGGACCTCGGGGCGACCCGGATCGAGATCGCGAAGGACGTCGTGGTCCCGCTGTCGGCACAGGGGCTGATCACCGGCTGCGTCTTCGTGTTCGTCCCGGCGCTCGGGACGTTCATCACGCCGCAGTTCCTCGCCCGCGGGAAGTTCACCATGATCGCCGAGGTGCTCACGGCCCGGATAAACGAGCTGTACGCCATCAACTACGGCGCGGCGGGGTCGCTGTTCCTCATCATTCCGACCCTGATCGCGTTCGCGATCGTGATGCGTACCACCAGCCTGGAGGCGATGGGGTGACCCATGGCGGACAGTGAGGGACACGGTCGGCTGTCGCGGCTCGTCGGCGAGCCCGGACTGACGGGGACCGTCTCCGTCGACCGGGTCGTGAGCGCGGTCGCCGACTACGGCATGTGGGCGCTGACGCTCGGCATCATCGTCTTCCTCTGGCTCCCGCTCTCGCAGATAGTCGCGCTCTCGTTCATGGAGAACTCGGCCGTGCTGTTCCCGTTCGAGGGGGTCACCCTCGACAACTACGTCAGCCTGTTCACCAACGAGAGCCTCCTGTTGGCGGCCAGACAGAGCGCGTTCGTGGCGACGGTGTCCGCCCTGGTCGCGACGCTGATCGGCGTCCCGCTCGGGTTCGCCATCGCCCGTCACGAGTTCCGCGGCAGGGGGATGCTCAGGGGGCTCGTCATCGTCCCGCTCCTGATGCCCGGAATCATCATGGGGATCTCGCTTCTGATCCTGTTCCGCGTGGTCGGGCTCTCGCCCGGCTTCCTCGGAACCGTGCTCGCCCACTCCGTGTACGGGCTGCCGTTCATCGTCCTCCCCGTGGTCGCCAGGCTCGCCGTGTTCGACCGCAAGCTCGAGGAGGGCGCGCGCGACCTCGGCGCGGACGGCCGGAGCGTGCTGACGGACGTCACCCTCCCGATCATCTCGCCCGCGATCGCCGCGGGCTTCGTGTTCGCCTGGCTCCGCTCGTTCGAGGACTTCATCCGCGTCTTCTTCGTCGGCGGGACCATGGACGCGCTCACGAAGGAGATGTACGGCATGGTGGTGTACTCACAGGGCACGGCGGCGATGGACCCGATGGCGACGATCATCGTGCTGGTCGTCAGCACCGCGCTGGCCGTCGCGATCAACTTCCGGGACATCCTCGAGTACGTCTGAGGCCGACGACGACGATCGTCGCCGCGGTCTCCCCCTCTTCCGTTCGCGTCGATCGCCTCGCCCCCTCCGGGACCGCCCCGGCTTCGAGGGAGCGCGCGTCACGGGTCGACGCCGTCCGAACGGTCGGCGCCGTCGGGGCCGTCCGACCTCTCGGCGCCCCCGGAGTCGTCGGCGTCGGCCGGATTCACCGCGCGGACGGTCCCGACGCCCTTGCTCGACCCCTCGCGGAAGACGAACCGCTGGCCCTCCTCTATCAGGTACGGCCGGAACTTGAACCGGACCCGCGTCCGTCCCGTGTCGCCCGGCAGGAGTCGCCCCTCCTCGGGCGCGAACGCGGCCGCCTCCGAGACGGTCTCGACGTGGACGACCGGCTCGTACCCCTCGCGGATCCGCGTCGGGTGGTTGAGCACCATCACCTCCGCGTCGAACTCCCGGACGGGCTCGGGGTCGGCGTCACGGGGCACGAGGGCCATCCCGCGGTCGATCTCCGCTTCGTCGACGCCCTTCAACGCGATCCCGACGATCCGGCCGGCCTTCGCCCTGTCGACGCGGTGGTAGTGCATCTCGATCGACCGGACCTCGACCTCGCGGAAGGAGCCGTCCGCCATCGGACCGAGGAGGAGCTCGTCGCCCGCCTCGACGGTGCCGGAGTTGACCGTGCCGGACGCGACCGCGCCGACGCCGGTCACCTTGTAGCTGCGGTCGACGTACAGCCGGAACGCCTCGCGCTCGGGCGTCGCACGCTTGGGAAGCGCCTCGAACAGCCGGTCGAGCGCGTCGACGCCCTCCTTCGTCACCGCGCTGGTCCGGACGACGGGGACGACCCCGTCGCCGACCTCCCCGACCGCGACGTCGACGCCGTGGCGGTCGAGCAGAAGCGGCGTCTGCCCGGCGTCGCGGAGCGTCGACTCCACCTCGCGTTCGACCGCGGCGAGCCGCTCGTCGCTCACGGCGTCCGCCTTCGTGATCGCGACGATCGTCGGGAGTTCGGTCGCGAGCAGGATGCCGAGGTGCTCGCGGGTCGTCGCCGTCGGGCCGTCGTCGGCGGCGACGACCAGCAGGCCGTAGTCGAGCTTCTGGCCGACCAGTCCGCGGATCGTCGTGTGGAGCCACGGCTCGTGGCCCACGGTGTCGACGAACGAAACGAGGCGATCGGCCTCCTCGACGATCCGCGCGCGGTCCGACTTCCGGTGGGGGTTGTCCATCCGGACCGCGTCGTCGGCGTCCTCGGCGAACCCGTACACCGCGTACGAGAGGTCCGCCGAGAGCCCGCGCTCGACCTCGTGGGGCTGGACGTCGAGGAAGCCGCGCGTGCCGCCCTGCCCGTCGTCGGCCCGACCGGTGACGAGCGTCCCGACGAGCGTCGACTTCCCGTGGTCGACGTGGCCCGCCGTCCCGACGACGAGGTGGTCGTCGTCGGCCTCGAACATGCCGCCCTCGCGGACGGTGGCGAGCCCGACGAGCCCGGCCGCGTCGCCGTCGCCGTCGGCCCCCGCGCTCCACGTCTCCACGTCCGCGATGTGGGCGTCCGCCTCCTCGGCCAGCAGCGAGAGCACGTCCATCGTCTCGGAGAAGGCGTCCGGCGGGACCCCCGCGAGCCCGCCGTCGTCGGTGACGCCGAGGACGTACGTCGCCTCGCCGTCGCCGGAGAGCACCCGGTGGCGGAGCTGTGCCACGAGCGATTCCATGCGGCCGTCCGCGAGGTGGACCTCGCGGGTGAGCCGTTCCTTGAACTCGATCGCCCCGCCGTCGCGCTCGCCGCGCTCGATGGCCCGCCGTAACGCGGACCGGTCAGCGCTCATGGAGGAACGTAGGCGACAGCCGGGCTTAACGGTTTTCGTGGTACTCGTCCCCACGTCACGTGATCGGTACGGAGCCCTCCGTAGCGACGCGCGCCACGCCGGGAGACGCCCGCCGCGACGCACCGTTTAAGCGACCGCCGCGGGGAGGGGAGGCATGGACACAACGGTCCCCCGCGTCGCCGAACGGCGCGTCCACGTCGTACCGCTCGGCCACGAACACGACCGGATCGTCGAACCCCTCCGCAGCCACGGCGCGGACGTGGTGTACCTGCTCGCGGACGCGCCCGACCGCGACGCCGACCGCGGCGTCGTCGACTTCGAGGCGGCCGCCGCCGGCCCGGAGGCGAGTCGGGTCGACGTCGACCGCCTCACCGACTACCAGCGGGAGGCGTGGGCCGAGGCGGCCGAGTTCGCCGCGGTCCGCGCGCTGCCCGTCGAGCTCGCGGACGTGTACGACGTCCTCGGCGTGACGACCACCGTCGCCGCCCGGCACGACGCCGGCGACCCCGCCGGCGACCGCCTGTTCGCCAACGTCTCCACCGGCCCGCGGGTCGCGGCGGTCGGCGTCGCGATCGCGTGTATGGTCGTCGGCGCGCGGCCCTACAGCGTCGAGCCCGAGGTCCACCGCCACGACGTGGACGAGACGCCGCTCACCGCCGGTGTCGCGGCGACCGTCGACCTGCCGATCTACCCGATGGACGCGCCGACGACGGACCAGGTCGCGGTGCTCGGTCGGCTCCGCGAGCGGGCCGACGGGAACGTGACGACGGACAAGTGGAACCTGATCCAGTGGGCCCGCGAGCGCGACCTCTCGTTCCTGCGCGAGGCCGGCGAGAGCCGGACCGCGAAGTACCGCGCGCTGGAGACGCACGTCCTCTCGCCGCTCCGCGACCGCGGCTACGTCGAACTGGAGGACGTCGGACGATCGGACACGGTCCACCTCACCGAGATCGGGCGGCGCGTCTTCTTCGCGTTCCAGCACAAGCTCGGGGAGTCCTGAGCGCGTCGTCCGGTCGCCGGGACGCCGACACGGGCCGGACGACCCGTGCGTACTGTACGGTTCGTCCGGACCGTTGACGGCCAACGTAGAATCGTCGACCGGGCCTCGGTGTAGACGCGTGACGCCCCGTCAGGCGGGTGCGACGTCCCTCCGCCCTCCCTTCGCCCACCCTCCCCGGCCCGCGTCGGTCGCACGGAGCGATCGGCGCGCGGCCGGTCGCCGTCGCGGTCCCCGCTGACGCGGTCGCGGTCGCCCGGCGGGCGTCACGGACGACGGCTCGGCCGTCGTTTTCGCGGGAGCGAGATCAGTCCCGCAGTTCGACGTACGTCCGGCGGACCGTCACGGGCGTGACGCCCGCGACGTCGGCGGCCTCCCGCTGGGTGTAGTCGGCGTCGCACTGGCGCGCCGCGGTGTACAGGCAGGCGGCGGCGACGCGGACGGGGTTGCGGCCGTTCGCGATCCCCTCCGCGACGGCGCGGTCGGCGAGCTCGCGGGCGCGTGCCTCGACGGCCGAGTCGACCCCGAGGTCGCTCGCGAACCGCGGGAGGTACTCGGCGGGCGCGGTCGGACCGACCGGGAGACCGAGCTCGCGGTTCATCGCGTCGAAGGCCGCGCGGTGTTCCGCCTCGGTCGCCTTCGCCTCCGCGCACACCTCGCCGACGGTCCGGGCGACGTCGGCGGTGCGGCAGGCGACGTAGACACACGCGGCGGCGAACCCCTCGAGCGAGCGCCCCCGGAGCAGGCTCTCCGACTGCGCGGAGTCGAAGAGCGCGCAGGCCGTGTCCCGGAGGCTCGTCGGCAGCTCCAGCGCGCCGGTGAGCCGCCGGATCTCGGTGTAGGCGTACACCTTGTTGCGGTCGCGCTTCGTGGAGATCCGCGCGCGGTTGTGCTGGGTGCGCATCCGGGCCATCCGGCGGCGCTTGCGCCCCTTGAGCCGGGTCGAGCGACCGATCTCCGTCGAGAGCCCGCGATCGTGCCGGGAGCGCGTCAGCGGCGCGCCCGTGCGCTTGGGGTCCGTGTCGTCGTCGGAAAACGAGCGCCACTCGGGCCCGTGGTCGATCCGGTCGGCCTCGAGGACGAGCCCGCAGTCGACGCAGGCGCGCTCCGCGCTGTCGACCGCGGTGCGCCCGCCGCACTCGGGACACTCCTCGTCGCGGACGGCGGCCGCGGCCGTCCCGTCGAGTTCGGCGGCGTCGGTGCGGGCGGCGTCGGTGCGATCGGTGCGGGCGGCCGTCTCGGTACGGGCGGCGGCGCGGGGGTTCCGGGAGCGGCGCGAACGGGCGCGGGTCGAGGGTGCCTTGCTCATCACGTCTGAACCTCGGTCCCGATGCCTTACTTAAACCCCGGTGGATCGGGGGGTGAGCGGCCGGATCCGGGCGCTCGCACCGACCGGTTACCGATCGGTGGTGGCCGGGGCAGGCCGGCGGAGTACGGGAGCTTTATCTACCGGAGGGCGAGAGCGGTTGACATGACGCTGTCGGAGATCGCGGCGGGGCTCGAGGTGACCGCCAGCCAGCGCGACCGCGGGGTGGCCGTCGCGGACGACACCGAGACGCCGCTCCCGGAGCGCCTGCGGGATCACGCCGAGGACCTGCCGTGTACGCCGGAGGCGACCGCGACGCTGGTGGACGCGTACACCGCCGGGCGGAGCGTCGGCGACGCCGCCGCCGACGCCGGGGTCGCGCCCATGACCGCCGCGAAGACGCTCCACCGCTGTGGCGTCTCGGGCGTCTGCCCGCTCGCGCCGACCCGTCGGGGGGTCGTCCGCGACTGGCTCGACGGCCGGATCGCCCGCAGCGAGGCGGTGACGCTCGCCGGCGGCGACGACGCGGACTTCGCGCTGGCGACGTACGTCGAGACCCACGACCCGCTCCCGGCGGTCGCCGAGGTGGTGGACGCGAGACTCGCGGGCGCGTCGCCGCTCGGGTCCGGACTCGGCGCGGACGATCCCCTCGGCGACGCGCTGGGGTCGAACGACGGCCTCCGCTGATCGCTGCCGTCGACGGCGCGGCCGACGACGCCTTCGAGGCCGACACCGCGGGCGGAGCGGGCGGTCGGACGGGACTCCCGCGGAGCCGGCGGCCGAAACGACCCCCTCTCGGCCGCTACGACCGCATCCGCCCGATCAGTCCCTCCTCAGAGAGGTCGACGTCGAGCGTCGTATCGAAGAGCCGGGCGTACGCGTTCGCGATCGCTCGCGCGTACGCGCCGTCGCCCGTCGCGGCCACGGGCGCGGCCGCAACGCGCGGGTCCGTCCGCGGGAGAGTCACGTCGGCGTCGGCGGCCGATCCCTCGGGCTCGCCGTCGATCCCGCGGGACACCGCGACCGTCGCGTCGACGCTCGCGCCCACGTCGGCGATCCGGCCGTGGAGCCGCTGGAGCGCGTCGCTGCCGTGCGGCGTCGCGGGGCGGACCGCGGCGACGCTCTCGGCGGCCGTGACCGCCGCGACCGCCTCGTTCGACGCCACCGGCGACGCGTCGACGATCACCGCGTCGTAGGCGCTCGCCGCCTCGTCGATCCGGCGTTCGAGCTTGCGCGCCGCCTCGGCGGTCTTCGCGCGGGCGACCCGCTCGAACGGGGCGCGCGCGGGGACGACGTCCGCGCGACCCGGCAGGCTCCCGGCCTCGTCGCCGCCGTCGGCGCCGGCGCGTCCGCCCGCCGCGATCCGGTACGTCGCCGCCGACAACGACGCGCCGGTCTCGTCGGCGACGAGCGCCGTGAGGTCGGTGCCGATCCGGCCGCGAACGTACTCCGAGAGCCCCTGCGTCGCGAACGCGGCGTCGAGGACCGCCACGTTTCGTCCCCCGCGTGCGCCGACCGTCGCCAGCTCGACGGCCGTTCGTGTCGTTCCCGCGCCGCCGGCGGCCCCGACCAGCGCGAGCGTTGTCGCGTGCATGGAGTCGCTCCACGGAGTCGGCTGTTAAGCGTCGCGGATCGTCGCGGTCCGGCGAGCGTCCCAACGTTTATGCGTCGATCATCGGTACCGTGACCGGTAGATGGCAGCCATCGCAGACGGGAGGTGGCGCGCGCTCGCGCTCGTCGGCGTCGCGGAACTGTTCGCGATGACCCTCTGGTTCAGCGGGACCGCCGTCGGCCCGGAGCTGGCCGCCGCGTGGGGACTCTCACCGGCCGAGACGGCCTGGCTGACCAACGCGGTCCAGCTCGGCTTCGTCGTCGGGGCCCTCGCGTCGGCGTCGCTGACGATCGCGGACGTCGTCCCGCCGCGACATCTGTTCGCCGGCTCCGCGCTGGCCGGCGCCGCGGGCACGGCGGTCATCGCGGCGGTCGTCGCGAGCGGGCCGCCGGCGATCCTCCTGCGGTTCCTGACGGGCGTCGCGCTCGCGGGCGTCTACCCCACGGGGATGAAGATGATGGCGTCGTGGTTCGACGAGGGGCGTGGGTTGGCGATCGGGGTCCTCGTCGGCGCGCTGACGGTGGGATCGGCCTCGCCGCACCTCCTGCGGGCGGTCAGCGGGATCGGTCGCCCCGACGCCGTCCTGTACGGCACCGCCGCGCTCGCGGCGCTCGGGGGCGTGCTCGTCCTCGCGTACGAGGACGGCCCCCACCAGCCGGAGACGGCCCCCTTCGACCCGAGCGCGATCCGGCGGATCGTCACCGACCGGGGCGTCGTCCTCGCGAACCTCGGCTACTTCGGCCACATGTGGGAGCTGTACGCGGTGTGGACGTGGATCCCCGTCTACCTCGCCGCGAGCTTCGAGGCCGGCGGAGCGGTCGCCGCCGACCGGCGCGCCGCGCTGCTCGCGTTCGCGACGATCGCCGTCGGCGGCGTCGGCGCGTGGCTGGCCGGCTCCGCGGCCGACCGCTGGGGGCGGTCCGTCGTCACCAGCGTCTCGATGACGGTCTCCGGGGCCGCCTGCGTGCTCGCGGGCGTCGTCTTCGGCGCCTCGCCCGTCGTGGTCGTCCCGTTCGTGCTCGTCTGGGGGTTCGTCATCGTCGCCGACTCGGCACAGTTCTCCGCGGCGGTCTCGGAGCTCGCCGACGAGAGCTACGTCGGGTCGGCGCTGACGCTCCAGACCGCGGTCGGCTTTCTCATCACCATCGCGTCGATCCAGCTCGTCCCGGTCGCGCGCGACGCCGTCGGCTGGCGGTGGGCGTTCGCCCCGCTCGTCGTCGGGCCGCTCGTGGGAACCGCCGCGATGCTGTGGCTCCGGACGCTTCCGGCGGCCGACCGGCTGGCCGGCGGACGGGGATGACCGGGCTCCGGTGATGTCGGTCGGGGGAGGCGCTTACGCGTCGATCGCGTCGGCGACGTCGCCGGCGATCCCGTCCAGTTCGTCGTCCGAGAGGTCGGGACGCGTTCCGGCGACCGCGTGGATCGGCGCGCCGCCGTCGCCCTCGAATCGCGGGACGACGTGTGCGTGGACGTGCGGGACCTCCTGGCCGGCCGCCTCCCCGTCGTTGACCCCGACGTTCGCCGCGTCGGCGTCGACGGCGTCCTGAACGCGGGGCGTGAGGTCGCTCACCGCGTCGAACACGGCGCTCGCGGTGTCGGCGTCGAGGTCGCCGACGCGCTCGGCGTGTGCCTTCGGGATCACGAGCGTGTGCCCGCGTGCGAGCGGGTTGGCGTCGAGGAACGCCAGGACGGCGTCGGTTTCGTACACCGTCCACGCGGGGATCTCGCCGTCGACGATCGAACAGAAGATACAGTCGTCGGACATACGCGAGGGGTCGACGCCGCGACGTATCAAGGTTTCCCGCCGGGGAACGCGACGCGGACGCCGACCGGAGCGATCGCCCGTGTCGCGACGCGTCGCGCGTCACTCCTCGGCGTCGGGGAACGGTACCTCGATCAGCGTCCCGTCGTCGGGGAGCAGACACTCCCCGTCGAACGCCTCGCGGGCCTCCCGCAGTATCGGCGACGCGTCCGCGGCGTACCGCGAGGAGATGTGGACGAGCGCGAGCCGCTCGGCGTTCGCGCGCTGGGCGATCGATCCCGCCTCGCGGCCGGTCGAGTGGGCCGTGTCGCGGGCACGGTCGGCCATCCCCTCGGCGAAGGTCGCGTCGTGGACGAGGAGGTCGGCCCCCTCGGCGGCCTCGACGGTGCGCTCGCGCGGGCGGGTGTCGGCCGTGTAGACGAGCGTCCGGCCGGGCCGGGGCGGGCCGACGACCTGGTCGGGCTCCACGACGGTGCCGTCCGCCAGTTCGACCGACTCGCCCGCGTGAAGCCGGCCGAACGCCGGTCCGACCGGGACGCCGAGCTCCTCGGCTTTCGGACGGTCGAACCGGCCGGGGCGGTCCGCCTCCTCGAGAACGTACCCCTGTGAGACGGTGCGGTGCGTCGTCTCGAAGGCGCGGACCTCGTAGCCGTCGGCGTCGAGCGCGACGTCGCCGGGGGCGACCTCCGCGATCCGGACCGGGAACCCCGGCTGGTGGCCCACGGCGTGGACGAGGTCGTGAAGGTCCTCCCCGGTGCCGGGCGGGCAGTGGATCGAGAGCGGCTCGGTCCGGTCGTTGAACCCGAGCGTCTGAACGAGTCCGGGGATCCCGAGGACGTGGTCGCCGTGGAGGTGCGAGACGAACAGGTGGTCGAGTCCGAAGCCGGTGCCGGCCCGCATCATCCCGCGCTGGGTGCCCTCGCCGCAGTCGAACAGCAGGCGGTCGCCCTCGCGGTTGACGAACAGGGCGCTCGGCGCGCGCTCGGTCGTCGGGACGGCGCCGCCCGTCCCGAGGAAGGTGACGCGAAGGGACATACGCGCCCTGCGGCCGGCGGGGGTAAACTCCTTTCGAGCCGCGTCGCCGGCACGGTCGGGTCGAGAGCGACCGTCCACGGTCGAAGCCGACATGAGGCTCCCGCCCCGAGACCGGGCATGTACGACGAGATCGCCGCGCTCGTCCGCCAGGAAGGGTGGCGGGCGGAGGGCGCCGCCGCGCGCGTCCACTACGACGGCGGGGGCGACCGGGTCGCGATCGAGTTCTACGCCGACGCCGAGCGCGTCCTCTACTGGAGCGTGCCCGAGGGGGTCGAGAGAGCGGGAGCGGACGAGGGCAGGAACGAGAACGGGACCGCGACGGCCGACGCCGGCACCGCCGCGCCGATCCCCCGCGAGACCGTCCCGGACCCGCTGCGGCGGCGGGTCCGCGACGACCTCGACGCCGCGGGGATCGACCCCGCCGTCGAGCGGCGGAGCGTCTGAGCGGTCGGGTCGGTCGACGCGGTCACCACACGACCTCGTCGGCGACGGCGATCGTCCCCGACTCGACGATCCGGGCGTCGAGCCCGCCGCGGTGTTCGAGCGCCGCCTTCGCGTCGGGCTGGTCGGCGTGTGACGCCATGTACTCGCAGGGCTCACAGAGCCCGGTCCCCTCGAGGACGACCTCGCCGACGCGGAACCGCTCCCCGACGAGATGGTTCAGCGCCACCCCGCGCGTCGTGACGTTTCGCCGGTGTTCGCCGGCGGCGAGGTCGACGTCGTACGCCTCGGCGGCGGCCTCCACCGCCTCGGCCTCGATGAGCGTGACGTCGCTCGGATCGAGGTCGTCGCGCTCGTTGTAGATCCCCTCCCCCCTGAAGTAGCGGTCGCCCCTCAGCCCCCGACCGGCGACCGCCTCGACGGACTCCCGCGGCTCGGGGTCGCCGCCCGTGTCCGGGGCGACGTGGATGCGCTCGACCGTGCCGACGCGGGCGTCGCGCGCCGACGCTTCCTTCGCGTGTCCCATTGCCGTATCCGTTCGATCGGACGATAATAAACCCACGTCGTCGCCGGCGCGGCAGAGATCGTTACGGACTCCGGCCTCGTCGGCCGCCGAAAGGATATAACGGAAGCGGTGCCTACACGTCCACATGAGCATCGCCCGCGACGACGACGTCCTCGGCGGGGAGCCACGGATCGACGGGACGCGCGTGGGCGTCCGCCACGTCGCGGCACGGGTGATCGACGGCGGACGCGCTCCCGCCCACGTCGCGGATCAGTTCGACGTGTCCCTCGCGGACGTGTACGAGTGTCTCTCGTACTACTACGCCCATATCGACGAGATGCGTGAACTCGAACGGGAGAACGAGGAGGCGTTCGAGCGGGTTCGAGAGTCGTCGGTGAAGCCCAAAGAGCCCGTACGGTGACGGAGATCCGGATCCTGCTCGACGAACACGTCGGCCGGGTGTTCGAGCGGACGCTCCGGGAGCGCGGATACGAGATCGAACAGGCGAAAGACCGGTTCGGAGAACACACGAGCGACGCCGAACTCGTCGAGTGGTGTGGCGAGTCCGGAACGGTTCTGGTGACGAACAACGCGAAGGACTTCGAACCGCTACACGAACGATACGATCACGCCGGGATCCTGCTCTACTACGACCAAAACCTGCCCGACACCGATCCCGAGGGACTCGCTCGAACGGTCGAGGAAGTGTTCAACCAGTACGGACTCGACGGGGTCGCGGATCAACTCGTCGATCTCGGTGAGTGGTACGAGTGGCTCCACGACGAATAGCGGCCGTTCTCTCCGGATTCTGTCGGCCTGGATCGATCCCAAGGAAACGCACTTGCCTCGCGGTCCGATAGGGCGTGTGATGAGTAGCGCCGAGTGGGAGGACGACGACCCGTTCGAGGAGCAGCGCGCGGAGGTCGAGAACCCGATGAAGCGGCTGTTCGCCGAGTACGGTCGCCCCTATCTCCCGCAGGTGTCCGTCGGGGTCCTCGCCAGCGTCTTCGCCCGGCTGCTCGACCTCCTCCCGCCGCTCATGCTGGGGATCGCCATCGACGCGGTGTTCTACGAGGACGCGCGCTTCAGCGAGCAGATCCCGCTCGTCGTGCTCCCGGACGCGTGGCTCCCGGCGGGCCGGGGCGAGCAGTTCTGGTTCACGGTCGCCGTCATCGCCGGGGCGTTCGCGCTCGGCGCGGCGTTCCACTGGGTCCGCAACTGGGGGTTCAACGCCTTCGCCCAGCACATCCAACACGACGTGCGGACCGACACCTACGACCGGATGCAGCGGCTGAACATGGAGTTCTTCTCCGACAAGCAGACGGGCGAGATGATGTCGATCCTCTCGAACGACGTGAACCGCCTCGAGCGCTTCCTGAACGACGGGATGAACTCGCTGTTCCGGCTCGCCGTGATGGTCGTCGGCATCGGCGGCCTGCTGGTGTGGATCAACCCGCAGCTCGCCCTCGTGGCGCTTTTACCCGTCCCGGTCATCGCCGGGTTCACCTACCTCTTCATCAGGACGATCCAGCCGAAGTACGCCGCGGTGCGCTCCTCCGTCGGGAAGATGAACTCCCGGCTCGAGAACAACCTCGGCGGCATCCAGGTGATCAAGTCGTCGAACACCGAGCCGTACGAATCCGACCGCGTCGACGACGTCTCGATGGACTACTTCGACGCCAACTGGGACGCGATCGGCACCCGGATCAAGTTCTTCCCGGCACTGCGCGTGCTCGCGGGCATCGGCTTCGTGTTCACCTTCGTGGTCGGCGGGCTCTGGGTGTTCGAGGGGAGTGCGCCCGGTCCCTTCTCCGGCGACCTCTCCGTCGGGATGTTCGTCGTCTTCATCCTCTACACCCAGCGGTTCATCTGGCCGATGGCCCAGTTCGGGCAGATCATCAACATGTACCAGCGGGCTCGCGCCTCCTCCGAGCGCATCTTCGGGCTGATGGACGAGCCCTCGAAGCTCGAACAGGACGCCGACGCGCCGGACCTGGTCGTGGAGGGGGGCGAGGTCGTCTACGACGGCGTCACCTTCGGCTACGACGAGGAGCCGACGATCCGGGACGTCGACTTCGCGGTCGAGGGCGGCGAGACGCTCGCGCTCGTCGGGCCGACCGGGGCCGGGAAGTCGACCGTGCTCAAGCTGCTCCTCCGGATGTACGACGTCGACGAGGGCGAGATCCGGATCGACGGCCAGGACGTGAGCGAGGTCACGCTGCGGTCGCTGCGCCGGTCGATCGGCTACGTCGGGCAGTCGTCGTACCTGTTCTACGGCACCGTCCGCGAGAACATCACCTACGGGGCCTTCGAGGCGACCGACGAGGAGGTCCGCGAGGCCGCGAAGGCCGCGGAGGCGCACGCGTTCATCGAGAACCTCCCCGACGGCTACGACACGATGGTGGGCGAACGCGGCGTGAAGCTCTCGGGCGGCCAGCGCCAGCGGGTCACCATCGCCCGCGCGGTGTTGAAGGACCCGGACGTCCTCGTCCTCGACGAGGCCACCTCCGACGTCGACACGGAGACGGAGATGCTGATCCAGCGGTCGGTAGACCGACTCACGGCCGACCGGACGACGTTCGCGATCGCCCACCGCCTCTCGACGATCAGGGACGCCGACACCATCCTGGTGTTGGAGGACGGCGAGATCGTCGAGCGGGGGAGCCACGACGAACTGCTGGAGAACGAGGGGCTGTACGCGCACCTCTGGGGCGTCCAGGCCGGCGAGATAGACGAGCTGCCCCAGGAGTTCATCGACCGCGCCCAGGAGCGGACCGCGCGCGTGCTCGAGGACGCCGAGGGCGACGACGACTAGCGAGAGCGACGACGACCAGCGGGGGCGACGACGACCAGCGACGTTACGGCGACCGGCGGCTCCAGTCGCCCGTCTCCCTGCCGACCGTCTCCGGATCGACGGGGTTCCCGGTCCCGTCGACGCCGACGACCGCGAGGATCGCGTCGCGGACCTGCTGGGGTTCGCGGAAGGTCGCCACGTCGGTCCGGCGCAACACCGCCTCCAGCCGGTCGGTACCGTCCGCGTGGTCGAGTTCGAACCCGCCGTACTGCTCTATCAGTTCCTCCTTCGTCACCGGGTAGGCGTGCTCGCGGAGCGCGGGCTTCAGCGGGCCGAACGTCACGCCGTAGACGGCCTCGGGGGCGGCCTCGTCGTCGGTCATACTCGCCGATCCACGCCCGACGGATTAAGTATCGGGGGCGAACCGCGCGGAAGGCGGGACCGTGACGCGCCGGGCGGTCGACCGTCGGCTATACGGGGTCGGTCGACGCAGGGGAGGTATGCGACTCGCGGACGCAACCTGGACCGACGTGCGGGACGCCGACGTCGACGTGGCGTTCCTCCCGGTCGGCAGCACCGAACAGCACGGCCCGCACGCACCGCTCGGCACCGACACGCTGAACGCGGTCGCGGTCGCGGAGGCGGCCGCGGCGGCGTACGACGCGGAGCCGCGCGCGGGCGTCGCCGACGGCGTCCCCCGCGGCGAGGCGCTCGTCGGGCCCCCGATCCCCGTCGGCGTCGCCGAGGAACACCGCGCGTTCGACGGGACGATGTGGGTGAGCCCCGACGCGTTCCGCGCGTACGTCCGGGAGGCGGCCGCCTCGCTCCCGGCACACGGCGTCGACCGCGTCGTGTTCGTGAACGGCCACGGCGGGAACGTCGAGGCGCTCGCGGAGGTCGCCCGCCGCTTCTCCCGTGACCCCGCACACGACGGCTACAGTGTCGCGTTCACCTGGTTCGAGGCGGTCGGCGAACACGCGGGCGACATGGGGCACGCGGGACCGCTCGAGACGGCGCTTCTGCGCGCGACGACCCCCGACCTCGTCCGCGAGGGGCGGATCGAGGACGCGCGCGACGGGGGAGCCGAGCGATGGGGGGAGTGGGTCTCGGGCGTGAACCTCGCGCACGACTCCGAGGAGTTCACCGACAACGGGGTCGTCGGCGACCCGACCGCGGGCGACGCCGACCGCGGTCGGGAGCTGCTCGACCGCGCGAGCGACGCGCTCGTCGAGCTGGCGCGGGCGGTCGCGGACCGGGAGGTCGGAGACGGCGGGTAGCCCGCTCAGATGAGGTCGTCGGGGTCGTGCGCGTCGCGCATGCGTCGCGCCTCCGCCGCGTACCGCTCGCGTAGGTCCGGATCGTCGACGGACCCGAGCTCGCCCGGGCCGGCCTGGACGGCCGCGGTGGTGTCCCGCACGTCCGAGAAGGACGTGAGCGCGCGCTCCTTGCGGAAGTACCGCTCGCCGTCGGGCGTGGCGTACGTAAGGATCACCATGTTCTGCTCGTCGTCGGAGTAGGTCCGCTCGACCAGCCAGACGCGGACGACGTCCGTCGTCGACTCTTCCATGTCCGGAGGGTCGGGCGGGGGACGCATAAAGTGCGACGTCGATCCCACGGGAGACGACGAAGCGTGCGCCGACCCGTCTACGCGTCGTCCGCGGCGTCCTGGAGCGCGCCGCGGATCGCGGGGACCGTCCCGGTGAGCGAGGCCACCTCCTCGGCGGCCGACTCGATGTCCCCCACGAGCGACTCCATGTCGGCGATCTCCGCCTCGAGGTCCGCCGCGTCCTCGAAGGCGTCGGCGCGCTCGCCGAGGACGTACGCCTTCTTCGCCGAGCGCACGTGATCGACCGCGTCGCCGACGTCGAGCGCCGACTTGAGCCCGTTGAGCGCCCCGAGGACGTTCTCGGCGTCGGTCACCCACACGTCGTCGGGGTCGGGAAGCTCCTCGCGGGCGGCCGCGAGGTGCTCCTCGACCTCCGCGCGGGTCTCCTCGGCCGCCTCCCCGAACAGGTCGTCGTCGTCGAACGTGGACTGGCTCATGCGGGGACCGTCGAGCCGACGCGGCTTATATTCGAGCCCGAAAGCGAAAGTGAAATCCGCCGATCGAGGAGCCACGCGGGGGATCGACGGGAACGCGGGCGGGTCAGACCCGGCCGAGGAGTTCGAGCGTCACGAGGAGGATCGCGACCGTCAGGAAGCCGGCGAGGACCGCCAGCGTCCGCAGCCACGGGAGGACGGTCTCGGCGTCCGGGAGCGCCGTGCCGAGGGAGCGGTGCGTCCGGGGGTCCGGGTCCGACGCCATGGCGGGGGATCGGGTGTCGACGCACGTGAACTCGACTATGAGAGACCCGTCCGGGATCGGAGGACTCGGGAGCGATACGGAGAGGTCCGGACTCCCGGAGAGGCCGGCCGCCTACGCGATCTTCGCGTACTGCTCGGAGAGCTTCTCGGCCGCCTCGTCGAGGAGCTCGGCCTCGTACTCGTCGAGCTCCCACTCGATCACCTCCTCGACGCCGTTCGACCCGAGCTTCGCGGGGACGCCGAGGGCGGCGTCGTCGTAGCCGTACTCGCCGTCGAGCACGACCGAGCAGGGGAGCACCTCGCCGGTGTCGTTCAGGATCGCCTCGACGGTGTGGGCGACGCCGGTGGCGGGCCCCCACTGGGTCGCGCCCTTCCGGCTGATCACGTCCATCGCGGACTCCTGGAGGTCCGCGAGGATCGCCTCGCGCTCGTCGGCGTCGAACTCGGGGTCCCGGCCGTTCACGCGCACCTTCGAGAACACCGGAGCCTGCGCGTCGCCGTGCTCGCCGAGGATCGTCGCCTCGACGTTCTTCACGGGCGCGTCGAACCGCTCGGAGAGGACGTACCGGAAGCGCGCGGAGTCGAGGCGGCCCCCGAAGCCGACCACCTGTCCGCGGTCGCGGTCGCCCGCCTCGTAGAGGTGACGGTTGAGGAGGTCGACCGGGTTCGAGGTGGTGACGGTGACGAAGTCGTCGTTGTGCTCGGCGAGCGAGGCGGCGATGTCCTCCATGATCGGGGCGTTGTCGCCGGCCAGGTCGATCCGGGTCTGGCCCTCCTTCCGGGGGATCCCCGCCGTGATCACGACGACGTCCGAGCCGGCGGTGTCCGCGTACTCGCCCTGTCTGACCGTCGTGTTCGAGTCGTAGGCGACGCCGTGGTTCGCGTCGGCCGCCTGGCCGATCGTCGTCTCGCGCTGGTCCGGGATGTCGACGAAGACGAGCTCGTCGACCACGTCGCGCAGTGCGAGGTTGTAGCCGGCCGCGGCTCCTACCGTCCCTGCCGCGCCGATCACGCTGACTTTGCTCATGCCACCTAACATCGCGGTCGGCCGGCGAGTAAACGTTTCGAAAGGACCGATCGGCCGCCGGAGAACGGCCGCGGACGAGCGGTCGGGCGGGCGCGTCCGTCGCGAAAACCCTAACACCGGCCGCGACGCAGGGACGCGTAGTGCCGACGTTCCGCTACCCGTGTCCCGGCTGCCGTACGACCAACAGCCTCCACGACGCCGACTGCGAGTTCGAGGGCGTGAGCTGGCCCACCGTCGAGAAGGTGTACACGGACCTGCTGTCGGTCCTCACGGCCGAGCGCGACGGGATCGCCGAGTCGGCCCTGCGGGAGGCCGTCGCCGACGAGTGGGGCGGACTCCACAAGGCCGCGCTGGGGGCGCTCGAACGCGAACAGCGGGTCGTCCGCGAGGACGACGTGCTCAGGCTCCTCACCGCCGCGGAGTTCAAGGAGCTCGTCTCGGAGCCGACCCGCGAGCCGATGCGGACCGTCTACGAGCGCGGCTCCGTCCCCGGCTGTCACGACAACGCTGTCTTCGCGATGGTCGCGTGGTACGAGATGGTCGGACTCTCCTGGCCGGAGACGAAGGAGAACGTCGTCGAGTGGCTCCACACCTCCGGCGCGTGGGACCGCGGCGGATTCGAGGAGTCCTCGCCCGAGGAGCTCGTCGAGTCGAAGCGCCACGTGTACGACGCGGGGTACGGCTGGAAGGAGAAGGGCCAGGCGGCGAAGCGCGTCATCGAGCGGCACGGGTGATCCCCCCGCTCCGGGTCGCACGACAGTTTTAGGCCGCACGTCGCCGTCGGTAGCCACGATGCCCTTCGACGCCGCCCTCGCGTGGCCCGTGGTCCACGCGTGGCTCGGTTCCGCGTGGCCCGCGGTCCCCGCCTGGCCCGTGCTCGGATCGCTCGCGGGCGGCGTCGGCGCGCTCGGGCTCGCGTGGGCCATCCGTCGCCACCGCGGGCGACCCGGCGTCGACTGGTTCCTCGGCGTGTTCGCCGCGCAGGCGACGTGGTGTCTCTCCTACGGGGTCGGGCTGCTCGTCGAGGGACCGACCCTCCGGACCGTGTTGGAGGCGACGACGTGGCTCGGGATCGTCTGGACCGGCGTGGCCTTCCTCGGGTTCGCGCTCGCGTACACGGGACGGGCGGACGTGATCCGGGGACGACTCTTCGCCGCGATCGTCGGGTTCGGGCTGCTCTCGACGCTCGTCCTCGCCACCAACCCGATCCACGGCGGGTTCTGGACGGGGTTTCGGTCCGACCCGGTCCTCGGGGTCGAGACGGTCTCGTACGCCCTCGGCCCGTGGGCGTACCTCGTCGTCGCCGTCGAGTCGGTGCTCGTCGCGAGCGCGGTCTTCCTGCTCGTCGACACCCTGTTCAGCTACGGCCCGCTGTACCGGCGGGAGACGGCGGCGGTGGCGTTGAGCTCGCTCCCGCCGGGGTTCGCCCTGGTCGCGTGGACGCTCGGGGTCGGCCCCGTCCCGCAGCTTCGGCTCGCGCCGCTCATGTTCGTCCCGCACGTCCTGCTCGACGCGTACGCGTTCGACCGCGCGGAGATGTTCGACCGCCACCCGACGACCAGCCGCGCCGCCGAGCGGACGGCGATCGACGATCTCGCCGATCCCATCATCGCGCTCGCGCTCGACCGCCGGATCGTCCGGCTGAACCCCGCCGCGGAGACGCTCCTCGAGGTCGACGCCGAGGACGCGCGCGACCGGCCGCTCTCCGCGTTCCTCGACGTGCCGGTCGACGGCGAGCGCGGCGAGGACGAGAGCGACGACGCGAACGAGACGGTCGCGGTCGAGACGGCCGACGGCCGCCGCACGTACGCGGTGTCGACGTCCCGGCTGACCGACCCGAACGGGAGCCACGTCGGGTACACCGTCGTCCTCTCGGACGTCACCGAACGCGAGCGACGCCGTCAGCAGCTGGAGGTGCTCAACCGGGTGCTCAGACACAACCTCCGAAACGA
>NZ_NHPJ01000103.1 GCF_002252985.1 Halorubrum halodurans
GGTGCGTTCTGAGACATACCTTCAATTCTCATCGAGAACACTCGACACGGTGGGGTGGGGGATCTGACTGGCTACTCCAACGAGGAAAGCACTCGACACGGTGGGATGTCGAGCGCTCGGCCCACCGACTCGCTGCTTGCTTCATGTTCAGAGTCGGCGGCGAGGTGGTGAAGGAGCGCAGCGACGACGGCGTTGACGACTCGAACATCGTCGAGGCCCAGGACCTCGTCCAGCACGGTCGGTTACGCAACCGGATTTGCGACCAGACCCAGCACGCCCAACTGCTGCTCGAAACGTTCGCGTACCTCGAAGAACGAGGCGCGACGCCGGCCCGTTCGAAGACGATCAAGACGCGGTACGAGCGCGCGGCGGACTCACACACCGTGAAACTCGGAAGCTTCCGGCATACCCCGATGCGGCGACTACGCTCGCAGATACGCGTCGAGACCTCCTGCTCGAACGCGAGCGCCACCCGTCTCGAACAGTTGACGCAGTGGGGTGTGATGAGAGACCTGTGGTTGGTCGTCTCCGGGAACACTCGACACGGTGGGGTGTAGGGGTCGAATACTGCCCAGTGAAAAAAGCACTCGACATGGTGGAGTATCAGGAACCCGTCCCGCTCTCCTCACGCACCAACTCGCTCGCCTGCTCCACGTCGTCCGGCGTGTTCACGTTCACGCGCTCGCCGAGCCGCACGGTCGAGACCTCGTACCCAGCCCGCACCAACAACCCCACGGCCTCGCTCAACTGGTACTCACCCTCGGCTGACGGCCGAAGGAGCGCACACGCATGGAAGATGTCCTCGGGCAACACGTAACACCCGGTCGTGACGAGCGTCGACGACGGCTCAGCCGGCTTCTCAACGACCCCAGTCACACGTCCCCGCTCGTCCGTCTCGATCACGCCGGTCGTCGTCGCCACCTCGGGCGACACCTCCTCGACCCCGAGCACGGCATCCGCCTTCTTGACAGCCTCAATCGCGGGCGCGACGCTCCCCCCGAAGACGTTGTCGCCGTTCACGAGCAGGAACGTCCCGTCGACGTGTGGTTCCGCCTGAAGCACGGCGTGCCCGGGCCCCAACCGCTCGCGCTGGTGGACGTACATAATAGGAACGCCCTCGAAAGTGTCGTCGAACTGGTCGACGATCCAGCCCGCCTCGTACCCGACGATCACGATCAGCTCGTCGGCTCCAGCCTCGATCGCCGTCTCGAAGACGTGTACGAGCAGTGGTCGCCCCGCCACGTCGACGAACCGCTTCGGTCGCTCTGCTGTCAGCTCGCCGAGTTGACTCCCTCGGCCTGCGGCGAGGATGACTGCGTCCATACGCAAGACGCCACACGCCAGTCACCTAACCGCATCAACGGGACTATCCGATCCAGAAGCCACGTTGGCGGGCTTCGATCTCCGAAAGCACCGTCGAGAGGACGGCACGCCAGTCGGTCGGGTGTGTCGTATCGTCGCCGGGCGTCGGTGCGTCCGGTCCCGGATGGACGTGGTCACGGGCGGTGTGACAGTTGTTTGCGGCGATAGTCTGAAGTATATAGACTTCGGACTAACGAGTATGACCGCTGATCACAACCGCGTTCGTCTAGATGGCGGGATCGACGCGTTGGACCCGCCACCGAGAGACGTGATGGACGAAGAGGCACTCAAGCCAGAGACGCTGGCCCAGAACGCTCCGCGACTCGAGACGGTCGTTCAACTGCTCAACAACCCAGCACTGGCCCGTGTCTACGTCTACGTCTGTTACTGGGGGCCGGTTGCCCCGCCGGAGATCATGGAGGCACTCGATATCTCGAAATCGACGACCTACGAGTACGTCGATCGGCTGGTTGACCTCGGCCTCGTCGACCGTGATGACTCGACGCGCCCCCAGCAACTGACTGCCGATCCGATCGTCATCGTCGAGCAGTACGCCCCAATCGTCATCACACCAACCGTCCTCCACGCCCTCGCGCTCCAAGAGGTCGACGAGGACGTCGCATACTTCATCGACCGCTACGGTATTGGGAAGCTCATCGCAGCTTTGCGGGGTGCTGGACTCCATTTCGCGGGCAAGACAACTCAGCGGATGGTCGCCGCTGATATCGACGTTCGCGAAACGGAAGCAATGATGATCATCTACGCACTCAAACCGGCACTGGCCGTTGGCCGAGACCACGATCCGTTCTTTGAGTATCTGTTCCCGGATGTGGATGATGAAATGGATCTCCCCGAGCTTGATGATGTATCTGATGCCCCGACCCGTTCGTCGGATCTCGATAGGTGAGTCGGTCAAATGGGTTCCGACACACCATTCTCTGGTAACCAGGATGTTCTCGTCGACGCGAATATTTTCTACGCAATAGGTGATCCTTCGAACTCTCAGTATCGACGATTCCGGAGTGTAATCCGAAATGCTGGCGTTGTGTGTAAACTCCCTAGGCGCGTGATCGGTGAACTTGGAGGACCAGAAACGGACCGCGTCCGAACGGCGCTCGACGAGGGGTGGGCAACGATTATTGATGCTCCCTCACCGACGGATGGCGACGCTGTCGCCGCGAGTGATATCGCCAAACGAACTATTGCGAACGAAACCGATCAGCCCGAACACGAGGTCGAAAAAACGGATGCGATTCTCGCCGGGTTGGCGATCCAGCACGTCAGAGACCGTTCAACGGCGGGTGTTATCGTCCTCACAGACGATAAGCCTGCCAAGAAGGGTATCGAGAACGCCGTCCGGGCGCAAGGATACACGGACACGATCGCGGTTCACAGATTAGAAGACATCATCGGTGACGATTCGGGCGACTCGATGCGGCTGATCTAGGTCAGGGGGTGTCCACTATGCGGAAATTCCTCCGCTGCTTAAGCACCCGCGACCACAACTATCCGGTTTCACTGAAACGTGAGTGTGTCTGGAACGAGTCGGGGAACGATCCCGCCGAAGTCGTCGTCGAAACTCAACACCCCGTCTATCTCGTGGTATTCAACCATTGCGACGGTTATCGCGTCGGTGAAACTGAGCTCGTGGTCGGCGTACGTCTGATGGACGGACACGGCACGATCGAAGAGCGTCGGAGACGAATGAAGTAGTTCGATGGCCGAGGGGTATCCCGCACCGCGAATGCGCCGTCCCACTTCAAGCCCAGCGTCGACATCTCCTGTCCGCCGCTGCGTCAGCGTGACCGTTTCGTCGTAGACGTAGTCGCTCGTCATCACGTGACCGTATTCTGCGGACGAAAGGACGGTATTCAACGCGTCAGTACCGACCGTGTGTCGGCTGGCGTCGGTGTCGTGATGGGCGTAGAACACGCCGGTGTCGACGAAGACGCTCATCCGTACAGGATATCGTCAATGTCGTCTTCCGTCGTTTCCACACCGGAGGCGATCGTCCCTTGGTTGAATTCCTCAAGTTCCGTTTCGTTCAGGGCTGTTGTTCCGTCTCGGAACGAATCGACGAACTCCGCGCGGGAGTCGACTGCCGATTGAATGAGAGTGGAGAGAATTTCCTGCTGAGTGACCTTCTTCCCCGTTTTGAGCCGGATCTCTGCCTGGAGTTCTTCGAGCTTTGATTTCGCGTCTTCATCCATCTTGACCGCTGTTGACATACAGTTGAGTTGTGACTACAACACAGTTAATGTTTCTACCAAAATTAGCGATGCTTGTTCTGACTGAACCAGACCGCTTTCTCTGTGGGCTCAACTTCGAGTTGTCACCGATACATCCCTCAGAATCTCTACCCTTATCACCGAACCCCACCCCGTTTCTCACCCCCGATATTTTGAGAGCAACAATTAATTCACATTCTTCATTCGACACGAACACACCAATCGCACCGACTTCGCTGACTACCCAACACAGACTCACCGTGAGCTACACACGACAACCCCCACACTCCACATCTCGAACCGCCGCCCTGAGCAACGACGCCCTCCTGTGCCCCCGCTAAATGGCTGCAACCCCAGAATCCCCTCAAACTGACGACGACCGCGCTGAAACCGACCAAGACGACTCCTCTACCCCAGACACCCTGCCAGACGAGAAGTTCGGGCCCAGCACACGCGCTCGGTTCGAACCATCTGAAGACAAGCCCCAACGACGCTCGGCCTTTCGGATTCGACTCCCCATTATTGAAGACGAATTCGAAACCCTCCCCGATTACATCCGCGGGTGTATCACCCAAGTCATCGAAGAAGTCCGGAAGGAAACCGCCGGTGGAATCAAACAGTTCGAAGTGCTCCAGTTCCCCGGCCCGGTTGGCTTAGAACTCATCTTGAGCATCGAGCCAAAACGGAACGACGCCCGAAGTACCAACCAGAGCACAATCGACGAGTTTATCCACAGGACCTATCTGCCCAGCGTCAACAAAATTACCAAAGCGATTCAGAAATACGTTCCTGAGGAATGTACCGTCGAACGTGGGACCCTTGATCTCTCTCCGCTCGGTACCACCCCAGTCAACGCGTCTCGGCTTCATCTCAAGAACACCCACGTGGCCAACCCCGTTGGCACGAGCGGTGTCGACGTGCTGGCGACGACGTTTAACACACTACGTAAGCACTCAGTAGCATTCGTCTATCAAACACTCTTTACGCCGGCACAGAACGACCAGTACACTGCCACCGTTCGACTTGCAACGTATCCACCTCAGTTCGTCTTTACCGGTCGAGAGGGCTTCGCTGAGATCGTTGAACGCGGCCACCCATTTGATCTGGCGACGACGTTCAGCAAGTACAACTTCACGTCCAACTTTCGCGGACTCACTGACCAGTACTGGGAGACTGAGTACACCGAGAAAATCAACGGTGAGCCCGTAGCTAGCGCAAGCTACACTGACGAGAAAGCCACACGGTACCAATCAACAGCGCAAACGCGGCGTGAAGCGAACATAGTGAAAGACATCGTGCTTGGCAAATCCGATTACTGGCATATGGTGTCTGCGAACGCAACGTGGGACTCACTGCTCGAAGACGAACTCAACCGCTTTGCGCGATTCTCGATCTCAGGACCGTTCTTGCCACAACTCACGGGGCTTGTCCGATTACGCTGGAAGACCAACCCGTGGGGGGTCGTTCCAGGACGTGACGCGCCCAAATTCTACACAGAAGAGATACTCAACACGTACGGCTCAACGGCGCCAAACTATGGCGACAATGATGAGCTCATCCACGTCCCCGACGAGACGCTCGCAAACACCGGCAGCATTGAACACCACGGACACGTCCAGTCGATTATTGACATCTTCACCGAAGGCGGCGATGAGATTTACGAAATCACCCAGAACAGCAAGTCGCTGCCGGACATCGAACTCCACACAGAGACCGGTGAGATTAGCACGATCCCGCTGACTGTTGACGCCTCATACGTCTCTGTTGAGGCCGAACTCAATAACAAAACAAAAGCGACGACGACACTCGTCAACGCTGACCGCGCCTACGCCATGGGCCGGCACGTTATCTTCGTGTATGATTCACGAAAAAGCGCACGACTGGGCTTTACTCACCTCAGTCAGCCGTACAACGACAACCTCTCAGACCGAGATGATGGCGGTGTTCGGCTGTACAACCGCACAAAGCCAGTGCGGTGTCCCGACGACCGCATTCCGGTGATGAAAGGCAGTACTACAACCACCTGGGAGCTGTTTGGTCGCGACCGGATTGTCGCTCGGGTCAACGATGAGCGTATCGCAGGCGGCACACCCGGCGGCGACGTCGGTGAGTTCTCGTGGGACACCCACTTCTATCAGGTGGTCGACGGCGTTCACCGCGTTGAGGATGCAGACGGGGCGGTCATTGAGACGTACAACGAACAAGAGACGTTCACCGCAGAATGGACAAAGATTCCACTCCCACACATTCCCATCTGTGGGAACTACCTTCATTTCGCAACGGTTGCGTACCGTACCGGAGAAGGTGGCATTGACGTCTACTCTGATCCCCCGGACTGGGATACGCCTGACAGCGCCGGCAAAATGAAGCGACACCGTGGCTGTCTCGACACGTTCACCGAGCAACTCATCTGTGAACGCGATGACGCGCGCATCTCGTCGGGAGCACTCCAAACGTGGGCCCAACACTACTACACCGCCGCCTCAGCCCACGACACGCCACCGGGATCGATCATCGTCCAAGCACTCCCCGAGGAAATCAAAGACGCAAAGAAAGGCGGCACCAACAACCGCAATCCGCATTACCCAGGATACGACTGGGTCATCCCCCCGGAGATCGACACGCCGCATCGCCCGGGCGTTGAAGAAGGACTCACCGACCTCACTGAAACGCTCACAGAGACGTCGGTGGCCGACGTCGAGATTGACACCGACGAGGCGGAATGAAAGACATTACAACGGGGAGCCATCCCGCTTCGCCGTGGTCTGCTGTTGAGTTCGTCACCACCAGCAAGTCACCAACTGACTACCATGACACGCCCGTCTCACGACTCCTCGCGCGGGTGATCTATCGGGCGCTTTTCGACGAGGGGTTCACCGCGGTCACGTTGCTCGCGGTGTCTGGACACCACCGTGAGCGGTACCTGCTCCGGTCGCGATCGACCACACACTCCAGAAAGCGTACCGAGAAACTTGCCAGTATTGCCAACGACCAACTCCCACTTGAGGTCGGCATCACGATGGTCGAAGTTGATCCAGCACCGCTCGGTGTCACCCCTGTGCCCGTCCACCGACTGCTCACAACACGCGATCACCCAGTCACGCGCGCGCAGATATCGACGCCGACCCCATTCGAACAACTCCTCAAGATTGCGACCAGTATGCGCCCACATGCGATCCAACTCATCGTCAGTCAATTCGAGGGTGAGTCCGTTGAAGTGAGCCTCCGCGTCGCAGATTTCTCACCTACGGTGGCTACCCACACGGCTGTCGGTGATGCCCACTATCACCAGCATGCGCCCGATATAGCTGCTCCCTTTGAGGCATTCAATCTCACGACAAACCGTGCGTTCATCTTCGATCACGGCTGGCAACAGCACACAGAAACCCGCCTGTCTGGGCCACCCGTTCCGATGGTGACACGCGAACACGGCGCGGTTGTGAAGGTCCCAACACTTGCGTCTGCTCGCGACCTCTCACTGACCCCAACAGAGTATACCGCGTTGTTCTCTGATGACCCACCTGCGGCCCCACTCACACCGACGTACGCCCAACATAGGGTGCTTCCATGGGTTCGCCTCGATGTCGAACTCTTGCCAGCGTTCTGTGGACTGCGAGCCCACACGTATCATGTCTCGCCGTGGAAGGACTTTGGTCGCGCACCACCACGAATCACCCCGCAGTACACATTGCGAGAGCCAAAGCCACCGGCAGCCTCGCCGCCGCCATCGGATCCCATTCCGACTGCTGGGGAACTCGAGATTGAATCGTCGTTCGGTCAAACCGCCCTCAAGTGGGCCCGCGAACAGGGCGCGAACGTCACCGACGACTACGCTAGTCCGTTCGAAGAGTTCACGGCGGCGTACCCAAACCAGACACACCACTGTGTCATCCTGACGGACCCAGCGTTCATCCGTGGCGACTTGGTTGCGGTCGCCACAGACATCCATCAGTCATCCACAATTGATCGGCTCACCGTGTTCACAGACACAACTGACGTTGCGTCTCGGGCACGGAACTGTCTCCAACGCCCGTTCATCCGAACCGACGACGGGAAGACGCGACTGTACACCAAATCGATGCGACTACCGAAGACGCTTGACGCGCCAGTCCATCGACTCCCAGCAACGAGCGAGTGGATACTCACGCCCACAGGCGACTTGGAATACCATCAGGGCGGGACAGTCAGTGCCCGCGCAAGCCCTGATGACACCTTCGAGACGATCACGGCCGGGCTCCCGCAGGTCTCTCATCGTGATGGGCTCTTCACTGTCACAAACCTCGCCGATGACGGCCAGCGCACCTACAAAACGAATGAAGCGTGTTTCGAAGAGTTCGAGTTTGTCTACCCGCCAGCTGTGCCATCGTGGCTTGTAGACGGGCTTGCGTTCGCTACGGTTCTGCTACACGACGGCGACACCGTCTCTGAATACCAGCCCAACGCCCAGTGGGATACTCCCCAGCTCACGACTCGCGACCGGGTGGCCGCGACCGAATTTTTTGCGACGTACACCGTTGCAGATCCCGATCGCTCGCTCACCTACGCTGATGTCGAAACTGCGTTTATCTCATGGCTTCGTCACCAAACCGAGGAGCCAATCGACGGTAATTTTTCTGTGAGTCTGAAGTCTGCGTTCCCTGGAACACTCTCAAGCATCCATAGTGACGACCTCCAAAAACGGACGTGGCGATACCCGTTCGAACCTGCACAAGGGTAGTGTGATTTCATGTGCTGAGGGTGGCCCGTCTTTGCGACGGATAGTGTACCTTCTACGTGGCAGGTGGTGGACCATCCATGCGACGGGGAGTGTGACTTCTACGTAGCGGGGATGTGGCTTCTACGTGGCGGATGGTGTGGCCTCCACGTGGCGGGTAGTGTAGTCTCCACGTGGCGATGGCGTGGCCTCTGCGTGGCGGGTGGTGGAACATCCATGCGACGGGTAGCGTCTCCTCCACGCGGCGGATGGTGTGACCTCCACGTGGCGGATGGTGTGACTTCCACGTGGTGAGTGGTGGAACATCCATGCGACGGGTAGTGTACCCTCCACGTGGCGGGTGGTGTAACCCCTCCATGATAGATAGTGTCTCCTCTACAACCCAGAGGCGTTGCCGCCGATATGTCTGATTAGTTGTATGTATTTAGTCGTCTCCGATCGGCGCTCAACGAGTCGATTGGTGTGTTTGTTGTCTCAGACGTCGCCGCTCTCGAGCGAATTTTGTGAATGAGTGGGACAGATGAGTGGGCCAGATCGTGAATGAGGGGTATCAGGGGGCTAATGAGGGGGCTAATCACAAGACGTCGCGGCCATGATGGGGCCACGAGTCCGACTGATAATAGTAATAATAACCCTCCCACTGACGGGAGTTGAGAGACCAGCGGAACCACCTTCGGGACGGAGCCTTGGTGGGTGGATCCACTTTCTGCTGTGAACAGGCCACCCTCACTTGCTCGCAAAATATGTCAGAATTCTTTTTCTCTGTACCTAACAGCGTCCATGAACCACTACTGGGTCTTCTACTGACCTCTGATCATTAGTTTTGAGCTAATCCGGTGTCTGGTCAACTCTCTACCGGCCTAACTAACTACCAGTATCCACTCCAATCCACCGCCAAAATCGACTGGGAGACGTTGGTGTATCTCTGTTGAGCAGACCGGCACACACAGGCGAAACACTTCGGTGATATATGGTTCAACTGTATACCCGCATCTTAACGCGTGGGATGAAGTCAATTCTACTCGCTGACAGTGTTGTATCATTGTCTTCGAAGGCTTCAATGCTTTCAGTCTTAACACTCTTCACAGTGGGTGGCGTATCTTAGTCTAAGATGTCCATCGACCGAGACACCTTCGAGAACACGAGCGAGGATGAACTCGAAGACCTTTCTGTCCCGGATCAGGTTCTCGGGTTTCTCGCTGCCCACGACGATCGTGCGTTCAAAGCGCAGGAAATCGCCTCCCAGATCGGCATTGACGAAGGCGCTGTCAGCACTGCGCTCTCGCGGCTGAAGGATCGGGATTTGGTCGACCACAAGGCAACGTACTGGGCCGTAACTGACGACAACGATCGACTAGGCGGGTATAGCGGCTACGAACGGGCGACCGCTCTGTTCAATGAGCAACTCGGTGACGAAGACAAGAAGTCGTGGCGCGAACACGCCCCCGACAAGCCACATCCGAGTGTAGAAAGCGAGCAGTGACCGACGAGAACGCAACCCCGATTTTTGAGCGGGGCGACGTAGTCTACGGTGATGACCCGTTCAAAGACGAAGATGATGCCCGACCGTGGCTCATTCTTGCCAATCACGAAACCCGTCCGTTCCACGGCGAGCAGTATATCGCGCTGACGTTGACGACGAAATCCTGGATGGACGGGCTGATCGAAATTCCCGAGGAGAGTTGGCTGCGTGGTGGGACACCCGACGAGAGTCGAATCGTTCCATGGGGCGTCCAATCGATCGACATCGAAGATATCGACTTCTGGCAGGGCCGGGTGGAGAGCGACCGTGTCGACGAAGCGGTTGCCGCCCTCGTCGGAGAGCTACAGTAGCCGACGGATCGGGAACCGGGTGGGAGCCAACTACCAACGACGGAGTCTGTTCACAGAAGGGATCACTCCGTCCACGCCGCGATCGAACCAGAGCCTGGCGAGGAGAAACCGTATGCGAGTCCCCAGTGGATGAGGTGGTTGAGAGGGACACAGTGACCATCGAAAGTCTCGAATCTGATCCTCGGTGATGGGATTTACCCAAAGCTCAAACTCCTGATCAGGCCCTTTGTGAGAATAACAGGTACCGAAGCACGTGAAAGAACTGGGCCCCATGCTTCCAGGCTATCCCGCGCGGCTTCTGGACGGAGCGCGTTTCAACTGGGACCTCACCGATTCGTGCGCCGCGTGCTGCGGCTTCCAACACGAAGGTGCCACACGTACATGCGGTGTCGAGTGCAAGTTCCACGGCCAGCGATCGGCGAAGCGCCCTGAGGCCAGTGCCCGAATCGTGGACATCATGCCGAAGTTGGGTCAACTTGTTCAACAGTCGTTCTGACGGTCGGGGGATTGTCGAGCGCGCGCCCAACACGAGATCCAATTTGTCGGCGGCGATCGGCTGGACGAGTTTCTTGATGTCAGCCGGTCGGTGTTCTCCATCGGCATCGAAGGTGACGATGATGTCGGTGCTGGCTTCGCGAAACCCTCGCTTTAACGCAGCAATGTACCCCTTATTGTGTGGCTGTTCGACGACAGTTGCGCCTGCGGATCGAGCCTCCGAGACAGTGGCATCCGTTGAGCCATCATCAACCACTAACACCGAGTGCTCATCAGGGAGTTCTGTAACCGTCGTGCCAATCCGGCCTGCCTCGTTGTACGCTGGGACGACGACCGTGGTCGCTGACATAGGTGCTACTCAACGCTCAGTGTACCCAGCACTTTGTCTGTCCGGTGAGTTGCGAACTATGGGAACGGTAGCAGTGAGCAGTCGTGACGCTCAGTAGTAGCTCTCAGTGGCCAGTTTGCTGATCTGTCCACCGGGGTTGTGGGGAGACGCGCCTCCGTGCTGGGAGGTGTCGATACGGTACTCACACCTGTCGTGAGTTGGTTCTTATTATTACTATTATCAGTCGTATCTGAACCCGGTAACGGTCCTACGTCATGCGATTTTCAACAATATCCCACTCATCTAAGTTCTACATAAGTTACAACCCGCTAATTGACCCCCTAATCGAATATCTTGTGTAAAACCCCCATCAAACGACTCGAATTGTGGGTTCTTGTGCGATCTGCTGGCTGGCCTGTGAGCTACTGTGCCGACGCCGTGAGGTATGACAAGAAGCCCTATCACCAACTGTTGTGATTGGTTTCAAGAACGGTCTAGTGAGGCGGTCGCCGATGAATCCGGTCTCCTCCGTCACGAGGACCTGTGTATCGTAACCCACAATTGATAATTTGAAGGGCCTCCTAATCTGTCCTGACTCTCACGTAGGCGAACTACTCATCCGACCCCAAATTCCCTCGAACAGCCTCTTCTACCGACTCCCGTACCTCCCACCCGAGCACGTCTCGAGCACCCGAAATATCGACGCCGAATTCCTCGACCATAGTCTCCCCACTGCGCGGATTCTCCACTAATTCAACATCAATCTCGATCCCACGCTCCTCTCGAGCCGCCTCCTGAACGATCTCCGCGACTTCCATCACGCCCAGGTCCTCCTCACTCGCGATCTCGTAGGTCTCGGTTCCAGTCTCCCCACGCGTCAACTGCCCCACTAACCGCTCTGCGCTCCGAACATATGCTCGAGCCACGTCCCGCACGTGGACGAAGTTGCGCGCCTGCGTCCCCGGCTCGTACACGGTCAGCGTCTCGCCCGCCAGCGCCCGGTTCACGAAGAAGTTGATCACGGTGGGCTTGCCCACCTCGGTTCCCCCCACCTCGTGTTCGCCGTACAGGTTCGACTTCAAGAACAGATGCGCCGGAAACGCCCCCTCGGCGAACGACTCGATCGCGCGCTCGCCGAGCAGCTTCGTCCGCCCGTACCAGTTCAGCGGGTCCCGCGGCAGGTCGGCCGTGATCGGGAATGACGCCGGATCGCCCAACACCGCCATGCTGAACGGGAACGCGAGCGCCGCGCCCGTCTTGCGACAGAACCACGCCACGTTGTTCGTCCCTGTCACGTTCACCTCGTAGGCGAGGTCCGCGTTCGACGCGCAGTCGTCCACCCCGCTTATCGCCGCGAGGTGACACACCACGTCCGCGCCCGACAACGCCTCCTCCAGCCGCCCGCGGTTCCGCACGTCGACGTGCTGGATTGCCACGTCGCCGACCGACTCCACCTGCCCGCGGTACATGTTGTCGATCCCGACGAGCTCCCACTCCGGATGCGCCTCCCGTAACTCGACGAGCACCCGACTCCCGATGTACCCCGCCGCGCCCGTCACCGCGATCGTGGGGTGGTCGTCCGCCGGTTCCTCGCCGTCCGCCGTGGTCTCTGTCGTCATGAGTCAGTAATCGTCCCCGCACAGCTCGTCCGCGATGTCGCGGATCCCCTCCCGGAGCGTCCACTCCGTCTCGAAGCCGGTCTCCGCCAGCCGGTCGAAGTTCACGTGATAGGAGGGACCGGGCTGTTCGTCCTCCAGATAGGTCACCTCCAGCTCCCGGTCCAGTTCCTCGCGAACGACCTCGGCGATCTCGCGGATCCGATAGTTCGCGTCGTTCGATCCGACGTTGTACACCTGCGCGGGCCAGCCGTCGGGCTCCAGCGCGGCGTGCGCGTATGCCCGTGCAGCGTCGCGCACGTGGATGAACGGCCGCCAGTTCGACCCGTCGCCGTAGACCGTCAGGGGCCGGTCCGTCAGCCCGCGGAAGACGAAGTGGTTCACCACGAGGTTGAACCGCACGCCGGGCGACCAGCCGTAGTTCGTGCTCATCCGCAGCGCCGTCCCCTCGATCCCGTACTCCTCGACCGCGGTCGCCAGCAACTCCTCGGCGGCGACCTTCGACTCCGCGTAGGGGTTCAGGGGGTTCTGCTCGGTCCCCTCGTCGATGTCGGTGCTCGCCGCGCGCCCGTAGTTGTTACACGAGGAGGCGAGCACCACGTTCTCGACGCCGAACTTGCCCGCGGCCGTGAGCACGTTCTCGGTCCCGTCGCGGTTGACCGCCATCGTCTCCGCGCGCCGGTCGTGTGTCGACGCGGCACCCGTGATCGCCGCGAGGTGGATCACGGCATCGACATCCCGCACCGCGGCCTCGACCGCACCGTACTCTCGGACGTCGCCGCGCCGGAACTCGAGTCCCGCACCCAGACTCCCCGCGAGGTTCGCGGGCGATCCGGACGACAGCGAGTCGAGGACGACCACCTCGCTCACCCGCGAATCCGAAAGCAACCGCGGAACCAGCGCGCTCCCGATGTAGCCGCAGCCGCCCGTGACGAGCACCCGACGCCCGCCGGACTCACTCATCGGTCAGGACGCCGGGAAGGAACCGGTCCTCGTGAGCCGCGATCCGGTCGCGTTCCTCAACCAGCGTCCCGAGCACGTCGCGGATCCCGGCTTCCAACTCCTGGCGCTGTCCGCCCACGAGATCGAGGAACTGCTCGTTTTCCATCTCCATTTTGTGTTCCTCGTCCTCGTTGCGCGGGTTCTCGTAGTGTTTCACCTCAGCGTCCAGATCGAACTCCGCGCCGACCGCCGCGATCGTCTCCGCGAGCTCGACGATCGCCACCGGGCGCGTCACCTGGTTGTAGACATCGATCGCGTCGTCGCCGGAGTGACCCTTCTCGACCAACCGAACGAGGCTCTCGACGGCGTCCTCTAAGCTCACCATCGGCTTGCGCTGCTCGCCTTTGCCGTACACCGTGATCGGGTACCCCGCCACCGCCTGCGCGCAAAAGCGGTTCACGACTGTGCCGAAGTAGTAGTCGAAGTCGAACCGCGTCGGGCTCTCGTGCGCCTGCGTCTCCTCGGTCTCCGTCCCGTAGACGATCGCGGTCCGGACCTCGCTCATCGGGAAGTCGAACTGCGACTCCGCGAGCCGCATGTTCGCCGCGTCGAAGGACTTGGTCTGATGATACCAGCTCCCGCCCATCGCCGGGAACGGCACCTCGTCCTCTCCACCCTTCCGTTCGACCTCGAGCCCGCCCTCGGGGATCGGGAACTGTGGCGCGCCGTAGATCCCAGTCGTCGTCGTCTCGATGAAGTGCGTCTCGGAGAGCCCGCACTCGTGGAGCCCGTGAAGCAGGTTCAACGTCATCGAGACGTTGTTGCGCTGGGTGTAGAGCGCGCGCTCGCCGTTGATCGACGAGTAGGGGGCACTTGGTTGTGCGGCCGCGTGAAGCACGGTATCGGGTTCGTGGGTGTCCAGCAGCTGGAGCACGAAGTCGCGCTCAGCGAGATCCCCTTCGACGAGGCTCAGGTTCTCCACGGCGGCGAACCGCTCTTCAGGACTCTCGATCCGGGTCGCCGACACGCTTCCCGACTCGGCAACCCAGTCACGCCGCGAGAAGTCGTCCACGCAGACGATCCGTTCGTCGAGTCGGTCGGCCAGTCGAAGTGCGGTCGGCCATCCGAGGTAGCCGTCAGCACCGGTGAGCAGGACGGTCATCGTTACTCGCCTCTCGAGTCACTACCGATAAAGGCTTTTTCGTTCACTCCGCCGGGTGGCTCTCGTGACGCCAGAGCAGATCAAAGTACTGCCAGAGTCCGGCCACGAACGACGGGTTCTCCGTGACCGCGGCCTGGCGGTGGTGGTTCGGGATCTCCTCCTGTTCGACCAGCAAGAGTCCGCGACCCGACTCGTACGCGAGGCTCGGATCGGCGAATGTCCCTCGCCACGGGAGCACCCGGTCGCTCACGCGAACCGTCACGCCCGGGAACTCTTCAGCAAGCATGGCACGGATCTCCGCCTGTTGCTCTCGGTTCGTCTCCGAGAGGTGTTCGGGCGCGAGCATCAACACGTCGACGTCGACGCCGCGGTCGAGTGCCTCGCGCATCGCCACCTCGACGGACTCGACGTACCCGAAGCTCTTCGTCAGGACGTACACCGCCTCCTCGGCCTCCCGGAACAGCCGGCGCGTCTCGCGCTCGCTGGGCTCGCCGACGTCGACCACGTGAAACAGGTCCTCGGTGGGGCTCAACTCGTCTACGCCGCGATCTCGAACCGGCGCGTACGCGTCGACGAACGACTCCTCGACCGCCTCCACGTCCTCGCGGAACCGCTCGTAGGCGTGCCGCCGGTTCTCGACCGCTCGGTCGGCGATCGCCGACGGTTCGTGCGGTTCGTACCGTTTCGGCCGGCCGGGAACCACCTTCACGTAGCCGGACTCGGACAGCGAGTCGAGCACGTCGTAGATCCGTGCCTTGGGGATCCCGGTCGCCTCCGCGAGGTCGGGCGCGGTCGTTCGCCCCAAGAGCAGCAACTCCTCGAGTGCCGCCGCCTCGTACTCGGTGAGATCGAGCAGCGAGAAGAACTCCTCGCCGGTATCAGGCATGCCACAGGGTCCTCGTCGACCGAATAAGTACGTACTGGTCCCACCGGAATCGTTATATCACTTCGTTCAATAGAGTTACTCAGAACATGAGTAACCGATCGTCTGCTGATGATGCCGAGCACCTCGCCGATGTCCCCGACGGTGCTGGCTGTACTGAGATCTGGGAGCGTCTCTCCGAGGAACGGAACGAGGAGTAACGTCGGTTCGTCTGGAGTACTTCTGTGTTCTCGAAGAACTCTCTGAACATCCTTGGAGAGCTCCGGATCGGTAGTTGAGAGCTCGTTTTCTGGATTCGCATCCAACAGATATCGATGAAGTTCCGGGACTGATGTGTCTCGAGATCGTTTCCCCGACGGGAGCCGAACTCGAGCTGGCGGACGACATCGTCGATCACGCTCTCTCCTCGACCGATGCACGGTGCCTCGCGATCGCGTCTCAGCGCGACGCTCGCTCGTGCCCGATGACGCCCACGTCGGCACACGTGGCCAACAACTCGGCGTGGAAGTCTGGGATCTCGTTCTGTTGTTACAGGCGGCGATCCACCGTGACGTGATCGCCACGAGTGAAGAGCTGTCGACGCTCGTCGACGAGCTACGAGAGCGGGATGGCTACCGATTCTCCGAGGCGGATCGAAATTCCCTGTTTGAAACTGTCGACCAAGACGGTTGATGCGTTCGGGACGACGGTCATTCTCTCGCGCACTCGATGTCGACGAGTCCCCGCGGTCGCTCCGCCGTCAGCTCGCCGAGTCGACTCCCTCGGCCTGCGGCGGGGATGACCGCGTCCATACGCGAGGCCCCACACGCCGGTCACCTACCTTCATCGACGGACTATCGCTTCCCGTGACTTCCCAATGCTCGCGGCTCGACGGCCGATCGATCCCGACCGATGGACGACCGTACCGTTCACAAACGGTTTTATCGCCCGGCACGTAGGTACCTGACATGGCCGGATCGAATCACGATGGGCCGGCGATCGACGGCGTGGACGTGGCGGCGATCCGCCGGTATCTCGCGGAGACGGACGTCTGCTTCGCGGTCCTGTTCGGCTCCCGAGTCCGGGGAGAGACGCACGAGTCGTCCGATGTCGACGTCGCCCTCCGATTCCCCGAGGACCTCTCGCCGAAAGAGCGCTTCCGTCGACGGAATCGGATCGATGCGGACCTCCAGAGCTATGCGGACGACTTCGTCGACGTGAGCGACATCGAGCACCTTCCCCTTCCGATCGCACGCGCAGCCCTCTAGGAAGGAGTTCGGCTGGTCGGTGACGAACGAGATGTCGACGCCTACCGCGAACGGATCGACGCCGAACACGAGCGAACCGCCGCCGATCGGAAACGGGACCGCCGAGAGTTCATCGATCGGCTCGCGAAAGGAGACGTCTAGCTGGTGGACGAGGCGGTCGTCGCGACGAAACCGGAGCAGGCACACGAGTACACGACCGATCCCACCGGTCCGGTCCTTCGAGATGGACGTCACAGATACTGGATCGGTGGAGCGTCTTCCGAGCGGTTCTGTAGGTGCTCGTCGACGACTTTCACGACGTCACCGATCCGCCGTCCGGCCTGTCGGACGTATATCATTCCGCTGTGTTCCATCTCCTCCCCTTCGACGAGTGAGAGAAAATCGTCGTCGAAGGTAAGCAGAATCCAGTCGCGTTCGACCGCGTACCGGAGCTGTTCTCGGTCGGACTCTCCCAGCGTTCCTTCGTCTCTCGCGGTGTGAACGCTCCACCCGCGACGACTGAGACCATCGGCGACGGGGATCCAGATGCTCTCGTCACAGTACAACGGCCGCGTCATGCGGAGGCGGGCTCCGAAGACGAGGTCCGAAAGTCGTCGATGTGGTCGTAGTAGTACGCGAGTGCTCGATGGACGTCGCCGAGGCTGAGATCGGGGTACAGTTGTGTGATCTCGTCAGGGCTGTACCCGCTGTGTTCGTACGCTGAAGCGATGTCCTCGACGCGAATTCCCGTTCCCTCGATCGTCGGCGCGCCGTCACTGTGTTCGCGATCCCGAACGACTCCCATACCACGGAATGGCCGAGCAGCGACTTGAAACACGTGGTCCGGCCGATCGTGGCGTATCTCATGCCGGCCTTCCGTCGAGAGAGATCCGTGGGAACGACCGTTCTCACTCCCACGCACCAACTCCGCCGCCCGCCCCACGTCCGCTGGCGTGTTCACGTTCACACGTCCACCGACACGAACCGTCGCCACGTCGTACCCCGCACGCACCAACAACCCCACGGCCTCGCTCAGCTGGTACTCTCCCTCGGCCGACGTACGTCGTGACGCGTGGCGGTCGCCCGGCCTTCACGCTCGTCGATGAGTACTCGGTCCGCGTCGACGTCGACGGCGTACGCGATGGCCGCGGCCTCTCCGCGATCGAGTTCCCGCTCGAACTCGATTCGGAGGTCGGTTGGCTCCGGTGACACGACTCGAATCCCACCCTGATCGCGGAACGCTTCGATGCGGTCGCGGCCGTCGAACCCGGCTGTGAGCTCGTTCCAGACCGCCGTCGGAACGGCCACCTCACCGAACTGGGCGTCGATCAGGTGAAGGCGTTCGATGAGTGCCAGATTCAACAGCGGCGACGTGTTCGAGACGACCGTCATTCTCGCGCGTACTCGACGTCAAGCGCGAGATCCTCCTCGGTATAGTGTCGCTCTACCCCGCGTTCTCCGAGGAGCCGGTGGAACTCCGCCTTCGAGAGACCGGCTAGCTCTCGTGCCTTTCCGAAGGACAGATAGCCCTCCCGGTACAGCGACACCGCGAGTTCCTGCCGGACGATCGGTTCGCGCTCCTCCGGCGGTGCCGCGATCGCGTCCAGCACGTCCGACGGGAGATCGATGCTACTCATGTCGTTAGATTCGGCGTCGGGCCACTTAGTAACGCTGTTCGTCCACTCGTGTAGGTCACGACGTTTGTCGTCTTGATGGCGTCTCGAAGACGTGCGCGAGCAGGGGGCGCCCCGCCACGTCGACGAGCCCCTTCGGTCGGTCGTCGGTGAGATCGCCGAGTTGACTGGCCCGCCCGGCAGCAGGAATGACCGCATCCACACGGGAAATGGCACCATCAGCCACCTCAAGACGTCAGTCTCCGGACCCACAGCTATCGGTCAACCCACTACTTGAAGTCGAGATCGTCTCTCAGCGACACCTCCCCGAACCGGACACTGCTCGCTGTCCCACACCCTCCTCCCGGTCGATCAAATACGAACGCCCATACGCCTGACAGTGTTCGGAACCGGAAGCGCCCGCCCGTCNNGACGGGCGCAGTTCTCAAGCACGCCGAGAGTATCCTGCTCGTCGATTGCGGCAGTCGAATCACCCACTGACTGGGACAGTCGGCTGTCGACTATGGCGACATCGATATGGTTCTGCTCACGCACCTCGGTCATGCCGCTGACCCCCAACCTTCGCAGGCCCTAATCGTATACGCTAAGTTATAGTAGTCCTGACTACAGTAGTCTAAACTACGATAGTCTAAACTACGTTACCTGCGCGTTTTATGTACCGGGGAGCCGACGGTGAGCACATGCCCACGTTCGTTAACCGAGAACGGGAACTCGACAGGCTCCACGAGCTGTACGAAAGTGATTCCGCGGAGTTGAGCGTCGTCTACGGACGTCGGCGGATGGGGAAGACGGCACTCGTCGTCAAATCCATCGAAGATCGCGATGACGCGGTGTACCATCAAGCAGCACACGGGACGACGGAGCAGCAACTCGACTCCTTCATCGCTGGTGCTGCAACGGTATTTCCGGGGATCAACCGGATTCGGAAAGACTGGGAGAACGTTCTCACGCATCTCGCCGAACAGGATGCGATCGTGATTCTCGACGAGTTCCCGTATCTCGTCGACGAAAACGAAGCGCTCCCCTCTCTCATTCAGCGGCTCTGGGATCACAACGTCGCCGATACGGGCACGACCTTCGTGTTGACTGGCTCGGCGATCGGGATGATACACGAGATCGCGATCGACGGGAGCTCACCACTGTATGGCCGGATCTCGAAACGACCGAACGGAAAGCTCGAGATCGGCCCGTTACCGTTCGGTGCCGCGATGACCTTTTTCCCGAACTACGCGCCGGCTGAGCAGGTGATCGCGTACGGTGTCTTCGGAGGGACGCCGGAATACCTCCGGGCTGTAGACGACACACAGTCACTCAAAGGGAACATTACGGAAACCTTGCTGCTCCGTGATGGCGGCCTCCACGAGGAGCCCGAGGATGTTCTGTACCGGGAACTAGACAAGGTGGATCGGTATTTCGCCGTTCTGAAAGCGATGGCGGAGGGGAACCACAAGCGAAACGAGATCGTTCAGGCTGCCGGCATCAACGCTAACAGTGCGAGTTACTACCTCTCCCGCCTGCGGGAGCTCCAGATAATTGAGCAGGAGTACCCAGTCACTGTTGATCCCTCCCGGAGTCGGAACAGCCGGTATCGGATCCGGGACCAACTGTTCGCGTTCTGGTTCCGGTTCGTCCACGGTCGTTCGTCCCGGTACGAAGTGTTCGGAGCGGATGCGTACGACGAACTCGTCGAACCACACCTCCCGGACTTCGTCAGTTCGTCGTTCGAACGCCTCTGCCAGCGGGCAGTTCTCTACGAGTACGGGGACGTGTACACGTTCACGGAATCGCCGGGTCAGTGGTGGGACACCGACGGACGCGAGATCGATATCGTGGCCCCGACGAACGGCGACACGTTACTGGTCGGGGAGGCGAAGTTCCAGCAGCAACCGATGGGGTACGATGTTCTCGCACAGCTCGAACGGGAGGCACCCGAGATCGAGTGGTCGCCGACCGACGGCGACGTGAGCTACGAGTACGCACTGTTCAGCCGAAGCGGGTTCGCGTCGTCACTGGAGGAAGCAGCCGAGGGGAGAGACGACCTCGGTTTGTTTACTGTTGATGATGTCGTTGAGACACTGTCCGAATAGACGTTCTCATCCCTAAGAACCCCCGGAAGGCGTCGCCGAACCGGTCAACGATCTGGGCCGCTTCGTAACCCACAATCACTCGGCCCAGAAGCCACGCTGGCGGTCTTCGATCTCCGAAAGCACCGTCGAGAGGACGTCACGCCAGTCGGTCGGGTGTGTCGTATCGTCGCCGGGAGTCGGGGCCTCTGGTCCCGGATGGACGTGGTCGCGAGCGTTGTGACCGGACGGATGTCTATCCCACCGGTGATCGAACGCCCCCGTCTCGTGGGTTTCGTGGTAGTGGAGCGAGAAATCCCCGTTTTCGAACCATACTATCTCTAGACGGACATTCCGAACCCGGTCAGGGTAGAGTTGCCTATCGTACCGACAGACCAGTCGCTCGGGCGCGAAGCTCGGCCGGTCATCGACTTCGGTGAACCGATCGTCCGTCGCGAGACGCTCCCGAATGACCTCCAGCCGGTCGAAATCGACCGGCCCACCGGAAACCGAATCGGTCGTGTCGTTCCCGCGTCCGGGGGTCATGCCACGGATTCGCGATCCGTGGCGTCGCCGGACGTGGGAGTGAGTGCTCGTTCGAGGAGGGAGACGCGACGGCGAGCGGTTTCCCACGACGAGAGCTGCTTCCAGATGTCCTCGATGGACTGATCGGTTTCCGCGGCGTACCGTGTGATCGACACCGTCGTCGGAGACTCGGCGTCGAATTCGCGTGCGAGTGTATCCGCCCGCTCGGATTCCGACCGTAGCAGGTCGAGCAACTCCTCGGTAGCGTATTCGCTTCGGAGCGTCTGGACGCGTCGCCAGTTCAGATACTCCTGATTCCGTTCGTAGGTGGCCGGCGATTCCGTGACCCGGGTGACGATGCCCATCCGTTCGAACCAGTCCAAGTATTCACGTGCTGCGTCGACCCCGTGTCCCGCACGGTCGGCGACCTCGCTGGCCGTCGCTGGATCGTCGAGCCCGAGCACGGCATCGAAGAAGTCGTCTCGCGTTCGGTCACCACGGACGACCTCCTCCGGCGGGGTCAGCGCGTCGAAGTCCGGCGCGCGTTCGCCGGTGTCGGCTCGTACGTCCGAACGCGGATCTTTCATACCCCACCATGCGACTCAAAACGTGATAAAACTTTCTTGGACGGTTTATTCCGTTCAAATGCGGGAAACGACGACCGGCTCGCCACCCCCGGCCTCAACCGCCGCCTCGAAGGCGTGCGCGAGCAGCGGTCGTCCCGCGACGTCGACGAGTCCTTTCGGTCGGTCCCCCCTCAGCTCGCCGAGCCGACTGCCTCGCCCGGCGGCTGGGATGACCGCGTCCATGGCGAGTTGGTCGGCCACTCGACACTGAATCCGTCGGTCACTTCCCTACATCCCCGATGACTCTCCTTCACGGAATTTGCTCGACCGCGCTATCGAGCTCCTCGATGGTCGACCACTCCACGACCCGGTCGCCCACCGCCGCCTCGAGAGCCGCCAGGTGGGACGCCGCCATTCCGTTGTCGTATCGGGCCCGTTGTTCTGCCGGATCGTCGTAGGCGCGCTTGAGGAGCCACAACACATCTCGCACACTCGTCTGCTGTCGATACAGGTAGCCAAGCTCCCAGACGTGCCCACCGTCGAAGTCCTCGATCACGCCGACGACCCACGTCGCCTGTGCCGACAACACCTCGAAGGCCGACGCCCACAGGTCGAGGTCGTCAGCGTCGAACCCGAACTCCTCTAACCTGAACGCGATAGCGTCCGAACGGTCGTTTAACCGAGCACACACCCGCCGACGACGCTTTCCGCGCTCGCCCGACCCGCTGCCGACCACGAGATACCGACGGCCGGCTCGGCGAACATCGTCGAACCGGGGTCCATGAATCCCGTCTTTGAGTCGCTGGTGTTGCTCGGGCGTCAGAGACAGCGACTCCCCGCCGTGTAGACCCGCCTCCTCGACGCCCCCGACGAGGTCGCCCGTCGAGTCGTTTCGAGCGGTGCCGTCGGTGTCGTCGTGAGCGTGGTCGTCTCCGCTGTCCATCCTACGGCGACATCCAGTTCGAGATCCAATAGTAGTATCGGTTGTGCTACTATTTGATCAATCGATTGTATTCAGCGACCAAGTGTTTATCTCCCCGCCGTCCGTAGGGGTGCGTATGAACCCCCGAACTGCGGAGACGGACGCGACGGACCCCGGCGGAACGGACGCGCCGAACGCGGGATCGGCGCCCGACGAGTTCGACACGTGGCTGGCACTCCAGAAGGCCACCGACCGGCCCCGTGCGAATCTGATCGCGGACGTGGTCGGTCACCCGCAGGGTGCGCCGAGCGTTCGGGAACTCGACTACATGAACCCGGAGCTCGGTGAGGACGCGATCCGGCGGCACCTCGGCGTGTTGCAGGACATCAGCGTGGTCGCGGAGCTGGTGGTCGAGCCCGGCGAGCGCGTGCGCGGCTACCCGTACAAATTCTACCAGCTTACCGCGGAGGCGCGGGAGCTGTTCGACCGAAACGACCTGTTTCCGGCGGACGCGTGGCAGCGACAGTACGATCGCGTCGAGAAGACCGGTGAGATCGCTGAACTCGAAGAGATGCCCCGCCCAGAGTGACTGGTTGAGTGTCTCTCAGCCAGTCTCCATCGATATCAACTGAGAGAAACACTCGATGGGGTGAGGTGGCAGGCGGAGACGTCCAGCTGCCCACATCGAACAAATAAATCGCCGACACAAGAATTATATCGCTATTTCTACTACCAATTAGTATGACCACCGACGATCCGGCCGACGCGTTCGGACTCGCCGAGGGGTTCAACGCGGACCTCGAGTCAGAGCCCGCCGACGAGCGCGTGTATCGGGTCGCGCTCCAGCTATACGACCCAGCAGGCGTATCGGCGATCGCGGAGCGTGCCGGATGCGCGCCGGACACCGCCCGGCGGCATCTCAGGCGGCTGGCCGAGATCGGCGTCGTCGAACTCGTTTCGGAGTCCCCGCTCACGTACGTCCGAAACGAGTCGTACTTCGAGTGGCGGCTTCGAAACCGGCTCGAAGACCTGTCACGCGACGAGCTGCACGACGCCCTTACCGAGCTCACCGACCGCGAGGCGGCGTTTCGCGAGTGCTTCGACGCGGCGTCGCCGACGGCGGTAGACGCGTTCGACCACGCCGGCTACGACGATCTCGAGGACGTGTGGCTCGCGTTGAGCGAGTGGCACACCCTCCGAGCGCGGATCGACCGACTGGAGGCCGTCCGGCGGGATCGCGGCTCGGACTCCTCACTCGAGGAGAACGCCGCGTGACCGGTCCAGACCGGTCGCGGTCCGTCGACGAGGCGACGCTGCGCTATCTCGCCCGCGCGTTCGGTCGCCGAACCGAGGTCCGCCGGACCTCGCTGTTCCCGACCAACAAGCTGGAGAGTCTCGTCGTGACCCTCGACACGGAGTACTACCCCCCAGACATCGAGGGCGTCTCGGTCGAGATCCGTGCGTACACGAACGGTGACTTTCACGTGTCGTACCACGAGACCCGCCCAGTCGACCGGCGACAGTGTCGGTGGGATCGACACGATCAGCCACACAACGCCCGGGATCACTTCCACCCGATTCCGGACGCCAACACGGCCGCCGCGGTCGACCGGAGCTACGCGACTGATCTCACGCGCGTCGTCGAACGGACCGTGCTCCCGTGGATTGACGAGCGGGTCGGCGCTCTCTGGGAGTCGGCCACCGACTGAGATCGGGGGAATCCGGTCGGGGCGATCAAAGCTGTCAAGGTGGGTAGTCCAGACTGTATCCCAAACGACGTTCTTTGGTGGGTGTTTTTACTGTCTACGGGCAACCATACCCTACCATGGGCCTGTACGACGACGTGCTGGTCGCAGATGGCCTCAGGCTACCGAAGTTTCCGGACGAAGCCAGTCCATCCGCGATAAAGTGGCAGACGAAAGAGATCGGTCGGCCAGCCATGCAGACGTACAAGATTACCGCGGAAGGACGGCTCCTCCGGCGTGAGCGGGAATTCCGCGAGAAAACACCAGAGGAAAAACAGACGGAGGCCACCGAGCATGGCTTCGAATCGTGGGACGAGTATGTCTCGTTCTGCGAAGACGCGGATCCGGACGATCGCCTCCAGCGCGGAATCGGTCTCCGACTGCCGAACACCCAGACCGTCGACGAGGAGTTCTGGCTCGACCACAACATACACGGGAGCTTCGAATTCCACGGGCGGAGCGACGACATCGAAGATGGATTCCATTGGTCGTACGAACCCCGGTTCACGCGCGGCCAACTTGATGCGATCGTCTTCCTTGGCGAACGAGGCGGTGGCGACCCCGATGACTACAACCCGGACGAGCCTGTCTGCGTCGAGTTCTAGTGGCCATGCCATACGGAGGCGAATCTCGGAAGACGAGGTCCGAAAGCCGTCGATGTGATCACAGGGTCCGCGGGTTCCGTCGAGATCGAACACATAGCTCGAACTCACACCCCTCGTTTCGTCTGTTCTTCTCCAAGTCAACGACTCCACCCTACTTCGCTCAGTCTACCGACTTCGCTCGTTGAGGGTGGGTCTTGTCCGTGAGTTCGGTCTCGAATCCATCTGGTTGCGCGGTGAATCCTTGAACACCCTCCACTCGTTTTACGATATATCGACCCGATCCATGGTCTCGGAGATCCACTGGATACACCCCTCGTTTCGTCTGTTCTGCTTCCCAAAAGAGAGCTCACATCGACTCGGCTTCGATCGTATCCCGTGTTTCGAGGACGATAGTCGGATCGAGTGCTAACTCGTATTGGTGGTGGGCGCCACCTGCGCGTCCCTCGTTATGTTCGGTCCGTTCGAGAAACCCCAGCATGGTGAGATCGGCGAGATGGTTCTGGATGCTCTTGAGCGTGGTGAGCGGGTCTTGCTGTCTCCCTTCAGCCACGCGGACGTATGCCTGCTGTACTTGCTTCGATTTGGCAGGCGTTGATCCGCTGACTTCGAGTTTTGCGAGCGCCTCGAGGATCAACTGCCCGTGCATGGTCTGATCGCGCAGTTTGTTCTCGACGCGCCCGCGCTGAACGCGATCGACTGCGACCTCGATGTGGTCGTCCGTGATCGCGCCGGCACCGTTCTCCTCGGCGACGTCGCCGCCCTCTCGAAGCAGATCGATTGCCTGTCGCGCGCTCCCGGTGTCCTTTGCTGCGTTGGCCGCGGCGAGTTTGATCGCCGACTCGTCCCACGCATCCTCGATCAACGCTTTCTCCGCTCGTGTCGTCAGAATCGATCGAAGCTCGTCGGCATCGTACGGTGAGAACGCGATCTCTTTTTCGATGAGCGTATCTTTCACTTTCGGACTCAGCGAGGAGCGGAACGCGTAGTTGTTGCTGATCCCGATGACGCCCACCCGTGCGGCGGTCAGATGACCGTTCGCGCGTGCTCGCGGGAGTTCATACAGCAACGTGTTCGGGTCGGAGAGGTGATCTATCTCGTCGAGAACGAACAGATAGGTCCCGCCGTTCGCATCCATCTCCTCGTAGAGCGTCTCCAGCGCGTGCGCCGTCGAGTGACCGGTCTCCGGAAACGGCTCGCGGTCGGCCCCACGGATGCTGTTGATCAGTGCTCGGACCGTTCGATAGACCGTATCGTCGTTACAGTTGCGGAAATGGACGTGGAGTTCGTCCGCGTCGTCTCGCCGCTCCACTTCCGTTTTGAGCGCGGTCACGATGTACTCCGTGACCGCGGTCTTTCCGACCCCCGTCTTTCCGTAGATGAAGACGTTGGAGGGGTTCCGGCCGAACAGGACGTCCTTGAGCGCGGATCGGAAGGCGTCGATCTCGTCTTCGCGTTCGACGATCTCGTCCGGTTGGTACTCCTCGGAGAGAACGGTCTTGTTCTCGAAGAGCGTGTCCGTGATATCCGAAAAGAGATCTTCGCTCATTCCGTGTCTCTGACGATAACTCATCTACATATGTCCATGTCGTTTCGTTTGTTTTGCTGGATTCATCTGATTTATCTGTTTCTCATGATTCGCCCGATTCGCTATCGAGCCGAACCGCTCTACGATCGAAGGAATCAGCGCTACTCTCGTTCGAATAACAGACGAAACGAGGGGTGTATCTCCACCGACACTCCCCGTCGCAGACGCGAAGAACAGACGAAACGAGGGGTGTCTCCTCCGTCTCGATGGTTTCTTTCCCGTCAGAGCCACGCCACGACCGCTCGCGGACCCGCCCTCGCCCCGCACGGCGAACGCTTTTGAGACCGGCGCGCGAGGTGGGAGACATGAAGGTGCTCTGTGGGATCGGCGGCAGCGACGACTCGCTCCGCGCGCTCGAGCGGACGGTCGACCGGGCGGCCGTCGCCGGCGACGACCTCACCGTCGCGGTCGTGGAGAACCCGGACTCCGCCGCCGCGATCGAGGAGATCACGNNCGCCTCCTCGGCTCGCCGCCGCGATCGAGGAGATCACGGGGCGAGCCGAGGAGGCGATAGCCGACGCCGGGATCGACGCCGAGATCCGACACGTCGAGGGCGATCCGGGCAGCCGGCTCGTGGACATCGCCGAACGGGAGGGGTTCGACGAGATCGTTCTCGGCGGGGGCCAGACCAGCCCGATGGGGAAGATCACGATCGGGCCGATCGCCGAGTTCGTCCTGTTGAACAGCATGACGTCCGTGACGCTGGTCAGATGAACGACCGTCGATACCCGGACGCGACCGCGGACCGATTCGAGCCGCCCCCGATCGCGTTCGCCGACCGGGAGGGCCGCGAGATCGAGATACGCGCCTACGACGGCGCCGAGGGGACCGACGAGGCGCTCGTGTCGATGTACACCGACTTCGACCCGTCGGACCGCGCGCAGGGGATCCCGCCGGGCGGGGAGAAGCGCGTCCGCGAGTGGCTCGAGGCGATCCTCACCGACGACTGTCTCAACGTGGTCGCCTGGTGTGGCGACGAGGTCGCGGGCCACGCGACGCTCGTGCCCGACGACGACGCCTACGAGCTCGCGATCTTCGTCCACCAGACGTACCAGGAGGCCGGGATCGGGACGCGGCTCATCAGCGGCCTGCTCGGCCACGGCCAGGCCGAGGGCGTCGAGAAGGTGTGGCTCACCGTCGAGCGGTGGAACCGCGCCGCGGTGTCGCTCTACGAGAAGATCGGCTTCGAGACCTCCAACGCCGAGAGCTTCGAGCTGGAGATGGCGCTCCGGCTGAACGAGTCGGACGACGGGGAGTGACGCGTCCGCCGCGGGAGGCCACGCTTTTGGTCCGGCCCGCCGATCCGTTCGCATGGACTATCGACGGTTGGGGTCGACGGGAACGAAGGTCTCCGAACTCTGTTTCGGCACGTGGCGGTTCGGCCGACGAACGGGCGGCGTCCTCGAGACGGACGAGGAGCAGGCACACGCCCTCCTCGACGCCTTCGCCGACCACGGCGGCAACTTCATCGACACCGCGAACGTCTACGGCGACCCGAACGGGACGAGCGAGGAGTACGTCGGGAACTGGCTCGCGGAGCGCGACCGCGAGCGGTACGTGCTCGCCTCGAAGGTGTACTTCGACTTCGACGACTCCCACCCGAACGGCTCGGGCCTTTCACGCACGCACATCCGGAACCAGATCGAGGGGACGCTCGATCGGCTCGGTACCGACTACCTCGACCTGTACTACATCCACCGCTGGGACGAGGAGACGCCGATCGAGGAGACGCTGTCGGCGCTCGACGGGCTCGTCGAGTCGGGGCGGGTGAACTACCTCGGCGCGTCGACGATGGCGGCCTGGCAGCTCACGAAGGCGCTCTGGACGTCGGACGTCAACGACTACGAGCGCTTCGAGGTGACCCAGCCGCTGTTTCACGCGGGCTACTACGAGGACGTCGAGGAGTACCTCTCGGTCGTCGCCGACCAGGACCTCGCGGTGTGTCCGTACTCCCCGCTCGCCGGCGGCTTCCTGACGGGCAAGTACACCCGCGCGGATCCCGACGACCCGACGTCGGTTCGGGCCCCCGACGGCTCCCGCGGGAGCTTCGACGAGCGGTTCGAGCGCTTCTACCTCTCCGAGCGCGGCTGGAAGGTGCTCGAGACGGTCCGCGCGGTCGCCGACGAGGTCGACGCGACTCCCGCCCAGGTGGCGCTGCGCTGGCTCATGGACCAGGAGGCGTTCACCTGCGTCCCCATCGTCGGCGCGCGCACGGTGGACCAACTGGAGGAGAACCTCGGGGCCGCCGCGGTGTCGATCACCGACGACCAACACGACCGGATCACGGACGCCCGCTACGACGAGGACGGGCGGCGGTGGGGACACTGATCGCAGACGGGGCTCACGCTCCCCGATCGAGGGTGGCGTTCACATCCCTGACCGGCGGTGGCGTTCCCACCTCTGACCGGCGGGTCGTTTTTATACCATGGGCCGCGAATCGAGACCATGAGCGAGGATGACACGGCGGGGGCGATGTCGGCCGAGGAGTTCCGTTCGCTGACCGACGGGCTGGTCCGGCAGAGCTCCGGCGGCGGCACGACGGTGTACAAGAACGCGGCCGGCGTCGGCTGTCCGAACCCGAAGTGTGACCTGGGCGTGTTCCAGACGCTGTTCGTCAGCGACCACGGCTGGCAGCGGATCGGCGCGACCCGCGACGGGATCGAGCTGTGTATCTGTAACACCGAGGACCGGCGACTGGTGTTCATCCACGACGACTGATCGACCGGCAACCCACGCGGAACGCACCCGAACGGACCGCCCCGATTCAAGGGCGTCGACGCCGACGGACACGTATGAGCAACGAGACGGCCGGACGGGCGGAGAGCGAGGAACGTATCGAGGTCGAGGGCCCGAACGGGGCCGGCGTGGACGGTGCCGGCACGGACGGAACCAGCGTGGACGGGATCGGCGCGGACGACGCTCGAACCGACGACGCCGACGCGGACGAGGAGGGGGACGTCCCCGACCGCGAGGCGGTCCGGCGGAACACCCCCGGCCGCGGGATCACGCCCGACGCGGATCCGATCGAGCCCGGCGCGCCCGAGGAGTTCGGGCTGGTCCAGGTCTGGTGGGGCGACGGCAAGGGCAAGACGACCGCCGCGTTCGGGATGGGCGCCCGCGCGGTCGGGCACGGACACCGCGTCCACATGCTCCAGTTCATGAAGGGCGGCGCGGACTCGGTGGAGGCCGTCCGCGGCGAGTACAACGCGATCCGGGCGCTGCCCGGCTACTCCTTCGAGAACACCGGCCACTACGGCTGGCACGGGATGGCGGACGGCTCCGCGGACGACGACCACGAGCGGGACGCGCGGGCCGGACTCGAGCGCGCCCGCGAACTGATCGACGCCGCGGGCGAGGCCGCCCTCGACGATCCGATCCCGCTCGACGCCGAGCCCGACGCCGGCGTCCACATGCTGATCCTCGACGAGATCCTCTACGCCGCCGACCGCGACCTGATCGCCCCCGAGGAGGTGCTCGACCTGGTCGATCGGAAGCCCGACGGGCTCGAGCTCGTGCTCACGGGCAGCCACGAGCGCCCGGCGTACCTCGCCGACGCCGCCGACCTGATCAGCCACGTGAGCAAGGAGAAACACCCGATCGACGCGGGCCAGCGCGCCCGCAGGGGGACGGAGTATTGATGCCCGACGGGTCAGACGAGAGGGGAAATCGGGCCGCCGGTCCCGCCGACGGCGACGGAGCCGATCCCGCGACGGCGCTTCACGATCACCTCGTCGCCACCGAGACGCTTCCGGTCGAGCGGGAGGCCGGCTGGTACCTCGGGGAGGCACAGGCGATCGCGGCCGACCTCGCGGCCGGCGATCTCGCGGAGTCGGTCGCCGGCGAGCGCGCCGCCGAGGTCCGGGAACTGCTCGCGGAGATCGACGGGACCGGCGACGTGGAGGCGGACGACCACGTCGCGGCCGCCCGCGAGCTCGCCGCGCGGATCGCGGAGCGGTCGGGGTCCGACACGGGTCACGTCTCCGGCGTCGGCGGGTGAGTCGGGAGATGACCGACGATCCCCACACCGCCGCCCGGACGCTCCTCGTCGCGGGCACCGCCTCCCACGTCGGCAAGTCCACGGTCGCCGCCGGCCTCTGTCGGCACCTCGCGGACGCCGGCGTCGCCGTCGCGCCGTACAAGGCCCAGAACATGTCGAACAACGCGCGCGCGGTGCCGACCTCGCCCGGCGCCGGCGTCGACGCGGCGTTCGGCGAGGTCGGCGTCTCCCAGTACGTCCAGGCGCGGGCGGCTCGCGTCGCCCCCCAGACCGACCACAACCCCGTCCTCCTCAAGCCGCGCGGCGAGGGCGAGAGCCAGCTGGTGGTGAACGGGCGGGCGGTCGCACACGCCACGGCGGCCGACTACTACGGCGGCCGGTGGACGGAGGCCCGCGAGGCCGCGGCGGCGGCGCATCGCCGGCTCGCCGCCGACCACGACGTGATCGTCGCGGAGGGTGCGGGCTCGGTGGCCGAGATCAACCTCCACGACCGCGATCTCGCGAACGTGGAGACGGCGCGGCTCTTCGGCGACGACGCACGTGAGGACGCCGACCGGGGGCGGGCCGCCGAGATCCTCCTCGTCGCCGACATCGAGCGCGGGGGCGTCTTCGCCGCGCTGGTCGGTACCCTCGAGCTGCTCCCCGCGGACCTGCGCGACCGCGTCGTCGGCGCGGTGATAACGAAGTTCCGCGGCGACCGGAGTCTCCTCGATCCGGGCGTCGAGGCCTTCGAGGAGCGGACCGACGTCCCCGTCCTCGGCGTGCTCCCGTACGACGACCCCGGCCTCCCGGAGGAGGACAGCGTCGCGCTCCCCGATCCGGGCGAGCGGGCGGTCCTCGGCGCGGACGACGATGTCCCGGCGGCGGAGTCGGTCACCGTCGCCGTCCCCCGACTCCCGCGGATCTCGAACGCGACCGACGTGGAGCCGCTCGCGGCCGAACCGGGCGTCCGCGTCGCCTTCGTGCCGCTCGATTCCCCCCTTGACGACGCCGACGCGGTCGTGATCCCCGGCACGAAGAACACCGTCGACGACCTCCGCGCCTGCCGCGAGTCGGGGTTCGACGACGCCCTCGAGGCGTTCGACGGCCCCGTCGTCGGCCTCTGTGGCGGCTACCAACTGCTCGGCGAGCGGATCGCGAACGCGGCCGTCGAGAGCGCGGAGCCCGACGTCTCCGGCGTCGTTGAGGGGTTCGGGCTGCTGCCGGTCGAAACCACGTTCTCGGCGGAGAAGCGGGTCGTCGCGGCCGACCTCCGGCTGGATCCGGACGCGACCGATCTCGTGAAGCCGGCCGAAGGGTCGAAGCCGGCCGAAGGGTCGGTCGGCGGGCCGACGGCGGACGGGGATCCAGCCCTCGAGGCCACCGGCTACGAGATCCACATGGGAGAGACGGACCGAACGGCGGATCGATCGACGGCGACCCCTTCCACGCCCTTCTTCGACCCCGACGGCGACCGAACCGGCGTCGAACTCGGGGCCGCCGCCGGCGATGTCCTCGGAACGTACCTCCACGGCCTCTTCGAGAACGAGGCCGTTCGACGGGGCTTTCTCGCACGGGTTCGAGAGCGCGCGGGAGGATCGGTCGATGTCGCCCGGCGCGGGAACCCGCGTGCTCGCGATCCCGCCGACCGGGCGGCCGATCTGCTCCGCGAGCACGTGGATCTCGCCGCGTTGGGGCTGCCGACGAACGCGCCGTGCGGACGGGAGTCCCGGTAGGTATTTGACCCGCCTCGCGCAAACGCACATAAATGCTCAGCGACGTGATGGAGGACTACCTCAAGGCGATCTACGTCCTCCAGGCCGAGGAGGGCGCGCCCGTCTCGACGTCCGCCATCGCCGAGTATCTCGAGAAGACGCCGCCGTCCGTAACCGACATGCTCGGCAAGCTGGCCGACCGCGGGCTCGTCGACCGCGAGCCGTACCAGGGGGTCGAGCTCACGGCGGAGGGGGAGGCGGTCGCCCTCGAGATCGTCAGACACCACCGGCTCCTCGAGGCGTTCCTCGCCGACCAGCTGGATTACGACTGGAGCGACGTCCACGCGGAGGCGGACGCGCTGGAACACCACATCTCCGAGGAGTTCGAACGGCGCGTCGCCGACGCGCTCGGCGACCCCGACGTCGACCCCCACGGCGACCCCATCCCCGGCGCCGACCTCGAGCCCATCGACGAGGGGACCGGCCCGCGGCTCTCCGACCATCCCGAGGGCGACCGACTGGTCGTGACGCGGGTCTCCGACCGCGACGACGACGAGCTCGAGTACCTCGCCGACGCCGGGATCATCCCCGGAACGACGATCGAGGTCGTCGACGTCGCGCCGTTCGGGATGGTGACCGTCCGGACCCCGGCGGGCGAACAGAGTCTCCCGGCGGAGATCGCCCGGTCGATCCGCGTGGAGGCGGCCGCGGAACCCGCGGAGTCCGCGGAGCGGTCGTAGCGGAGCCGTCACGCCCGCGGATCCGGAAACAGTCGGCGAGAGCCCTCGGCCGCGAGGTTTTTCACGCGAACCGTCCTGTACGGTGACGTGAACACCGTCGCCACCCTCGCCGTGGGCGCGGTCTTCGGGCTCGCGCTCGCGGCCCCGCCGGGTCCGATGAACGCCGTCATCGCCGAGGAGGCGGTGTTGCGCGGGTGGCCCGCCGGCACCCGCGCCGGCCTCGGCGCGGCGACCGCCGACTTCCTGTTCTTCGTGCTCGCGTACCTCGGGGTCGTCTCGTTCGTCCAGTCGATCCCGCGGCTCCAGACCGCCATGGTCGGCGTCGGCGGCTGTCTGATGTGCTACTTCGCGGTCGGCACGGCCCGCGACGCGCGCGCCTCCTTCCGGCCCACCGCGGGCGAAGAGCCCATGGTCGAGGACGGGAAGGGGTTCCGCAAGGCGCTCGCGCTGGCGCTGACGAACCCGTTTCAGGTGCTGTTCTGGCTCACCGTGGGGGTGGGGATGCTCCGTCCGGGCGATCTCGACGTCCTCGCGCCGCTGCCCGTCGTCGGCGACGACCTCGCCGGGAGCCTGGTGGTCGCGACCGGCTCGCCCGCGCTGCTCGGCGGGTTCTTCCTCGGGGTGCTCGGCTGGGTGACGCTGTTCCCCATGAGCCTCGCCGCGGCGGAGCAGCGGGTCCGGACGGTCGGCCCGGTCGTCGCGGTCGCGTCGGCGATCGTGCTCGGCGGGTTCGGCGTCTACTTCCTGTTCGACGCCGCGACGACGGTGCTCGCGTGGTGAGGGGGCGACGGTCGCTCTCGTGGCCGTGCTCGCCCGCATGGACAACGGCTTTCACCCGCCGGCGTGAGCGGCCCGTATGTTCGAGAAGTCCACGTGGATCAAGCTTCCACGGAACGTGCTCGTGGGCCACGGCGTCGTCGACGACCTCGGGACCGCGGTCGGCGAGCTGTACCTCACCGGCCGGCCGCTGGTCGTCACCAGCCCGACGCCGAACGGGATCGCCGGCGACCGGGTGCGCGCGCAGTTCGAGGACCCCGCGACCGCCGTCGTCGACGAGGCCTCCTTCGACGCGGTCGAGGAGCTGAAGGCGACCGCGGAGGCGGTGGATCCGGGCTACCTGATCGCCTTGGGAGGCGGCAAGCCGATCGACATCGCGAAGATGGCGGCCGACCACCTCGACGTGGGGTTCGTCTCCGTGCCGACGGTCGCCTCCCACGACGGCATCGTCTCGGGACGCTCCTCCATCCCCGAGGGCGACACGCGCCACTCGATGGCCGCCGACCCGCCGCTCGCGGTCGTCGCCGACACCGAACTGCTCGCCGAGGCCCCCTGGCGGCTCACCACCGCGGGCTGTGCGGACATCATCTCGAACTACACCGCCGTGAAGGACTGGCGGCTCGCCCGCCGGCTGCGCAACGTCGAGTACAGCGAGTACGCCGGCGCGCTCTCCGAGATGACCGCGGAGCTGCTCGTCGAGAACGCGGACATGATCCGGCCCGGTCTCGAGGAGTCGTCGTGGGTCGTCGTGAAGGCGCTCGTCTCCTCGGGCGTCGCGATGTCCATCGCTGGCTCCTCGCGGCCCGCCTCCGGCGCGGAACACCTCATCTCGCATCAGCTCGACCGGATCGCGCCCGGCAAGGCGCTCCACGGCCACCAGGTCGGCGTCGCCTCGATCCTGACCGAGTACCTCCACGGCGGCGAGAGCGGCGAGTGGGCCGCGATCCGCGACGCGCTCGGCGAACTGGACGCGCCGACCACCGCGGCGGAGCTCGGCGTCGACGACGAGGAGCTGATCGCCGCGCTGACGAGCGCCCACGAGATCCGCGACCGCTACACGATCCTCCAGGGCGGGATCAACGAGGAGGCCGCCATCGAGGTCGCGACCGCGACGGGCGTGATCTGAGTCGGAACCCGAAGACGGATTAGCGTCCCGCACCGATCGGATCGCATGGCAGCCGCCAGCGTGCGCGCCCGCCTCACGGAGCCGGCCGGCGCGCTCACCGTCCTCCTCACGATCGTCGGATACGCCGCCGTCGGCGGCGTCTTCCTCGTTCCGGGGTTCCAGGCGTTGTTCCCGGATCTGACCCGCGAGACGGTCGACCTGCTCGCTCACGCGATCGCCGCGGTCAACACGGTCACGATCGCCACGCTCTCGCTCGGGTGGTACTGGATCCGCAACGACGAGGTGAAGAAACACGCGGCCGCGATGACGACCTCGTTCGTCCTCATCCTCGTCTTCCTCGGAATGTATCTGCCGAAGGTCGCCGGCGGCGGGACGAAGTACTTCGTCGGCCCGGACCCGGCCTACTACGCGTACCTGGTCATGCTCGCGATCCACATCGTGTTGTCGGTCGTCTCCGTGCCGGTCGTCCTCTACGCGCTGCTGCTCGGGCTCACCCACAGCGAGCGCGAGCTCAGGAACGAGGTCCCGCACGCGCGGGTCGGCCGGATCGCCGCGAGCGCGTGGCTCCTCTCGCTGGTGCTGGGCGTCGTCACGTACCTCCTGTTGAACCACGTGTACGACTCGACGTTCGAGGCGGCGGAGACGGCCGCCGAGTCCGCGTCGGTGCTCCTCCCGCTCGTTCCGGTCGTCTAACTGATTCGGGCCCTCCGAGACGGGGCGGTCGCCCCCTCAGTACGGCCAGTCGCCGATAATCTTCATCCCCGCCGCGAGGTCCTCCTCCTCGAGTTGCTCCGCGATCGCCTCCGGCTCGCGCCGGTCGATCTCGGTGTCGTCGTCGGCCAGATCGACGACGAGCTCGGTGAGGAGGACCGCCTGCTCGCGGAGGTTGCGGACCTCGAGCTTGTCGAGCGTGTCGGCGAAGGTGTGGCCCCACCCTCGGCCTTCGGTGCCGGTCTCGCTCATGACGTGGTAGCCGGGGACGCCCCACTGGACGTACGGCCAGTGGTCGCTGTGGGGGCCGAGCCGCGGGACGGTGCCCGCGGGGTGGTCGAAGCGGTCGGCGACCGCCTCGGCGGCGTCGTCGAGGTCGTCGAAGCCGTGGGTGTAGAACTTCAGCGTCCGGCCGCGACCGACGCCGTCGTTGTTCACGATCGCCTTGACCGTGTCGTGGTCGCGTTCGGCCGCGTCGTGGCTCGACCCCACCAGTCCGACCTCCTCGGCGCCGTACACCAGACAGTGGACGCGCGTGTCGAGCTCGTCCTCGCGCGCCGCGAGCGCCTTCGCGACCTCCACCACGATCGCGGTGCCCGCGCCGTTGTCGCCCGCGCCCTCGGCGATGTCGTGGGCGTCGACGTGGCTCGTCACGAGCACCGCCTCCTCCGTGTCCGGGCCGAGGTCCGCGTGGACGTTGTAGCTCGTCGCGTCGTGTGCGTCCGCGTCGACCCCGACGGTCACGTCCTCGCCGTCGAACCGCCTCGAGAGCCGCGAGCCGACCTCCTTGGAGACGCCCACCGCGGGGACGTCGCCGATCGGGGCCTCCGCAGTCCCGACGCTCCCGGTGGGCGGGAGACAGCCCTCGACGTGGTTCCGGAAGACGAACGCGGCCGCGCCGCCCTCGACGGCGTAGTAGTACTTCTCGCGCCGGTGGATGAACCGGTCGTAGTAGTCGGGGACGTTCGAGGCGGCCATCACGACCTTCCCCTCGACGTCCTCCCGCTCGAAGTCCTCGGGGAGGCCGTACCCCAGGTCGACCAGCTCGCCCGTGACCTCGCCGGACGGGCTTCGCGGGAGCGCGATGCTGTCCTGGGTCGTGTCGCCGGCGCGAACCGCCGACGAGCCGCGCGTCCACCCCTGGATGTCGAACGACTCCAGCCGCGCGTCGCGCGCGCCTACGGACTCGAGCGCGTCCCGTGTCGCCTCCGCGGCGCGACGCTCGCCGTCGCTGCCGGCCATGCGGTCCCCGATGTCGACGAGCGTCTCGAGGTGGTTCCATCCCGCGTCGCTCGTGAACGTCTCTCCGATCCACGTCGTCATGGCACAGGGATATGAGCGCCGGCGCTTGAGGGTTCGGGAAGCGGAGAACCCGCCCGTTCGACGGCCGTCCCGGTCCGCTTCGACGGTCCCGGTCGGAACCGGGGCTTTTTCTACCGTGCCGGCGGAGCCCTCGCGTATGGGAGATCCGGCGTCCCGCGTCGCCGTCGTCGGCAGTGGCGACTCCGTCGTCGACCACGCGGAGCGTGCCGTCCGCACAGCCGGCGGCCGCCTCGTCGACCCCGCCGCCGCCGACGCGGTCGTCGCCCTGGGCGACGAGGCGGTTCGGGACGCCCTCCTCGCGTCCGCGCCGTCCGACCGGCGCGTCCGCCCCGCCTCCTCGCGTGGCGACTCCCCCGTTCCGTGTCGCGTCGACGCGCCCGTCCTCCCCGTCCGTGCGGGACGGCACGCGGTCGACCCGGCGAGCCTCGACGACGCGATCCGCGGCCTCCTCGACGGGAACGCCCGGCGCGTCGCCCACCCGATCCTCGCCGTCGGCGGCGACGACGAGCCGCTCCGCCGGGCCGTCCTCGACGTCGGCTTCGTCACCGACGAGCCGGCTCGCATCTCCGAGTACGCGGTCGACCTCGCGGCCGACCGCGAGGCGGCGTTCAGGGCGGACGGCGTCGTCGTCGCGACGCCGATGGGAAGCGACGGATACGCGGCCGCCGCCGGCGGACCGCTGCTCGAGGCCGGCGGTGGGCTGTCGGTCGTCCCGATCGCGCCGTTCACGACCCGACACGACGCGTGGGTCGTTCGGGACGGCGTGGGGATCTCGGTCCGCCGCGACGCCGAGACCGTCTCGATCGTCGTCGACGGCGACCGCCGGGGCGCGGTGACGCCGGGACGCCCGATCCGGATCGAGGTCACCGACCGGGTCGAGACCCTCCGGCTTTCCCCCTCCTTCCCGGTCGACGCCGAGCGCTGATCGGAAAGGTTCTAATAACTCGTGAACGGAGGGATCGGTATGGATCCACTGCAGTTCCTCGTTCCGTTCGGCTGGCTGTCGGCCGTCGGGCCGGCGTTGCCGTACGCGATCCTCGTGATGGCGCTCGCGAACCTGGCGACTCGGCACCTCGCACACAGACGGCACGTGGAACAGGCGGCGGAGAGTGACGCGGTCGAACAGTACGCTCCGCACGTGTTCACGAACTTCGGGCTCGCGTCGTTGAGCTTCCTGTTCGCGGTCCACGCGCCGACCAGGGGAACCATCCTCACCTTCCTCGTGGTGACGATGATCATCGCGGACCTGTTCGAGTTCGAGGCCCGCAACGTCGAGGCCCGCAACGACATGACCGTCGAGGCGCCGAAGAGCGCCATCGTCACCTCGGGGCTCATCCTGCTGTTCGCCTCCTACTACTCGCTGTTCTTCCTCGTCGAGGGGTTCTGGAACCAGGCGATCGTCGCCTGACACGCGACGCGCCCCTCCGGAGCAGTCACCGCCACCCGCTCCCTGCCGTCCGCTCCGACAGTTACGTTCGACCCGCCGTCAAGCGACCCGAGGGCCGAGACGTGGACTCCCTCCCGTCCGTCGAGAGCCTCCCGACCGGACGGGGGCTCACGGCTCCGTTCGGAGCGCGTACACGATACACGACAGCCTGCCGATCTCCAGCGTCTGGATGACCGCCCGCGTCGGCGGGGCGGGGATCGCCGGAAACAGGAACACCAGCGCCACCACCGGGATCGGCAGATCAAGGACGACCCCGAAGCCGGCGGCGAAATACAGCATCGGCCGGCTGTCGTTCCGTCGGTACCCCCTGTAGGCGAGGGAGGCGATGAACAGGCCGAGCGCCGCGCCGATCATCTCGTACGCCTGGAGGAGCGGACGACCCCCGGCCGCGAGCGGGACGGCGTCGACCATCTCGGATCCCCTCGACGAAGCGGGTGAGTCGGTCGGCCGTGCGTTCCCGTCTGTCGACGTGGAGCCGCGGCTCGCCGTCGGCCAACTCGACGGTCACCCGCTCGAGGTTCGGCGAGTACACCGTCTCGTGGCGCTCGCGCTCGTGGGATACCACGGTCCCGAGACGCTCTCCGCCGCCGCGGCTCGGGGGCCGACCGGCGCCGCCGACGAGCCGGAGCGCGGCCCGACCGGCGCCGCCGGCTCGACGCCGGGAACGAGCGAGACGTGAGAGCGTTCGTCGACGCGTCGGAGGCGTCGTCGCCGAAGCCGCAAGCGATCGGCGGAGCGGCGCCGCTCCCGCGGGACGGAGGACGAGCGAGAAGCAGGTCGTCAGTTCGCGGCGTCGTCGCCGATGCTGCCGCGCAGCTCCCGGCTGATCGGGATGAGGATCCAGAAGGTGAGCGGGCCGAGGATCATCAGCCAGTAGAGCACGTCGCCGACGAGGACGCCGATCTCGCCGTACACCGTGTTGACGCCCTCCGGCGCGTTCACCAGCTGAACGACCTCGTAGTACGAGGGGGTCCGGTACCACGCGCCGAAGGTGATCCAGCCGAGGCCCCCGAGAGCGAACAGGGCCAGCCCCTTCATGAACTCGTCTGCCATTGTATCACCCTTCGTTGGAGTCCTCTTGAGGCTTTCCCATTCCTTGAGCCCGGAACCGCGTCCCGAGGACGTACACCGCCGTTCCGAGCAGGATGGAGCCGACGCCGCCGATGGCGAGAAGCGCCGTCAGCGTGTCCGCCGCGAGCCCGACCCCGACGCTCTCGAGCGCGAAGACGATGAGCCGGCGAACGACGCTCACCTGGATGGTCGCGGCGTCGACGAGGACGAACCCGATCAGGTACGTCACCACGGCCGCAAGCGTCGACAGCGCGGTGACGGTCTTGTACAGCCGGAGCGGAACGACCACCTCGCGGCCGTTCGGCCCGACCCGCGGCCCGACCGGCTCGTTCCGCGGGTCCGACTCGTCGTCGACGGCGATCGGGTCGCCGGTGTCGTCGACCGCCTGCCGCTCGACACCCCCGCCGGGCTCGTCGCGGTCGTCGGTCTCGGTGCGGTCGACGGCGTCGTCTGTGTCGGACATGGAAACGAGAACGGGAACGGTGGTCTTCGGCCGTTACTTCGGCGGGCGCAGCATGTAGTACCGACGGTTGAGGTCGTACATGTACCCCTCCCGCATCGTCTTCAGGACTGCGTAGGTGATGATCCCGCAGAGCACCGGCAGCAGGAACGTCAGCGTGATGAGCAGGTCGAGCCCGAACGGGAAGAAGTTCTGGATGGCGAGCGCGGCGAGCGTGAGCGAGAGCACGACGCCGGTCACGCCGACGGCCGCCCAGAACGGCTCCTCGACCGGGCGCCGGGCGCTCCCCTTGTTGAGGAACGGCACGAGCCCGATGGCGCCGAAGACGATGCCGTGCGCGATGATCCCGAGGAACTCGTTGCCGAGCAGGATGTTCCCGTCGAGCACCGCGAGCTGGGGGTTCAGCGGGTTGAGCTTCAACAGCCCGAACGACCAGTAGAGGTACCAGTCCGGCAGGATGATCGCCGGCGTCGAGCCGGGGTTGGCCGGGTGGCCGAAGTGCGGCGGCATCAGCGCCGCGATGAAGATCAGGATTCCGACGAAGAAGCTCGTGATCGCGAGGTTGCGGATCGTCTCGTGGGGCCACGCGGGAAAGCCGAGCACGTCGCGCTCGACGTACGTCGACTCGGTACGCAGGTCCTCGTCCTCGCGGCGGGACCGCTCGAAGTACTGGTAGGTGAGCTGGGCGAGCCCCTGGGAGTGCTCCTTGCGCTCGCTCCAGGTCGGGGTCTCGTCGTCCGGCGGCACCGTCGCCGGCGGCCCCCCGTCGGTGCGCGCTTCCTCGTCGGTTCCGCCGTCCGTCATGGCTTGGTTGTCGTCGGTCATTGGCTTAGTGCGGCTCCGCGATCCCCTGCACCCAGACGATGCCGACGTGGAGCGCGATGAGCGACGTCACCACGAACGGCAACACGAAGACGTGCAGGATGTACATTCTCACGAGCGTCGCCTGTCCGAGGGTGAACCCGCCGAACAACAGCTGTGCCGCCCACTCCCCCACGATCGGGGTCGCGAGCGCCATCTCGACGCCGATCTGTGCCGCCCAGAAGGACAGCTGCTTCCACGGGAGGACGTACCCGGAGAACCCGAAGAAGAGGGTCAACCCGATCAACACGACCCCGAGGATCCAGTTGACCTCGCGGGGCTCCTTGTACGCGCCCGTGAAGTAGACGCGGAGCATGTGGAGGAACACCGCGGCGACCATGAACTGGGCCGCCCAGCTGTGGATCGACCGGAGCATGAACCCGAACTGGACGTCCTTGAGGATCAGGACGACGGAGTCGTACGCGGCGGTCGGGTCACCCTGCGCGGCGGCGCCCGCGGTCGACGGGGAGTAGTAGAAGCCCAACATCGCGCCCGAGACCGCCGCGACGAGGTAGGCGATGATGGACAGGGACCCGAGCGAGTACAGCGGGTACCAGTACCAGAACTTGTTGTCGAGGTCGTACTGCTCGGTGTGGCTCTTCGGCATCTGGAGGTTCGCGCGGTAGTACATCGTCTCCAGCAGCTCGAGGTAGTCGACGATGCGAAGCCGCTTGTCGACCCAGATGAGCGTGGTGAGGAACGCGGTCTCGATGACCGTCAGGTCCTGTTTTTTGAGCCACGCGTTGTGGTCCATCTCGTCGGTCTTTTTGAGGCTCATTGATTGATCACTTCTTGTAGTACGGGTACACCGCCCGCTTGACGGTCTCCCAGGCGTCGCCGGTCTCCAGTTCCACGCCGTCCTTGTCCTCCTCCCGGACGTAGAGGTCCTCCCACTTCCGACGGCGTTTCTTGACGATCATCACGTCGGGGAGGAACTCCTTCCGGTACAACAGGAGTATGAACGCGAGATCCAAAAAGATCAGTGCCAACAGCGCGCCCATGAACATGTTTCCGGCCTCCGTCGACGCCCACGTGAACATCAGGCCGTAGACGAAGAGGAAGACGAACACGACCTCGATGATCGTGAGGAGGACGATCGCGATGGCGGCCGCGGTGCTCTCTCTGGCGGGCTCGTAGCGGTGGATGTCGCCGTAGGAGGAGCCGCTCGAACTCATCGTCCCCCTCCGTGGCCCGTGTGTGCGGACTCGCCGTACTTCAGCATGTAGAAGGTGAACACGAACGTGAGCACGATCCCGAGGCCGGCGGAGACGCCGACCCAGTGGGCGTGGATCGGCATGCCGACGTCCGCGATGTCCTCGGGCCACCCGGTGTTCCCGCCGCCGCCGCCAGCCTCGACCGTCGGGACGTCTCCCCCGACGGCGAGGCCGGCGTGCATGCCGACCGCGGTGTGGGGGACGCAGTGGTAGTGGGTGATGCCGGCGTCCTCCTCGCTGGTCTCGTACTCGTAGGTGTACCCCTCCTCGCCGACGGCGTCGCCGCTGTCGAGGGAGGCCGGCCCGCCGCCCTCGACGGTCTGGACGTTGTGTGCACCTCCGGCTCCCGTCCACTCCCAGGTGATCGTCGTCCCCGGATCCACCCAGACCTGGGTCGGATCGAACGCGAGGCCGCTGTCGCCCGCGCCGACCGAGATCGTGACCGAGTCCTGGCCCCTGGCGTCCAGGTACGACCCCACGTTCCCGTTCGTGGCGCTCGGCCAGTCCGGTTGCACCTCCTGTGCGGCGGCCGTTCCCGTCGCCCCGGCCGAGGCTGCGACCGCGGCGGTCGTGCCGCCGGCCGTTCGCACGAATTCCCGCCTTTTCATACAGGCTCACTCAGGACGGAGTGCGCTTAAACCCACCGACTATCTTCGATCGGTGGGCGGATAGTAAGAGGGGTTGAAACCCTCGAATTCGGCAGTTTCACCGATCGTCGCTCTCCTCGCTCAGCGCCTCCCCGTCGACCGGGACGAACTCCGGTCGCTCCTCGGCCTCCCGGAGCGCGCGAAGCCGGTCGCGGTACTCCTCGGAGCGGAACCGATCCGAGAGCCGCGCGTTGGCGACCATCGCGAACAGGAAGAGCCCGACGAGAAGGAACACGATCCCCATCGCGGGGCCGACGATGCTCCCCAGGTCCATGAGGAACGACGCGGCGAGGAGGGCGACGCCCGCGATCACCTGAACCGCCGCGACGATCTGGATGATCAGGTTGCCGAACTCGCCGGACCCCTCGGGAACCGTGTCGGGGTGCGGAAGCGACCAGTCCTCGGGCGGGTCGGCCACGTCGTACTCCTCCATCGCCGCGAGCGCGACGAGCGGCTCCACGTCCCGGAGCACCGTTCCGCGGCCGCTCACCTCGCCGCTCGGCCGGACGATCGCGTACCCCTCGTCGGAGTAGACGAGCACCCGCTCCTCGCCGTCCTCGCGGACGCGCTCTAGGAGGCCGAACACCTCGCGGCGGGCGATCCGCGACTTGAGCTCCGACTCGACGCGGTCGAGCAGCCTGGATCCGGTGATCCACGTGTCGGGATCGAAGGCGGCGTCCCACTCCTCGGCGCTCATCCGGGCCATGTCGGCGGGGCCGAAGTCGTCGAAGTCGTACTCGGCGTCGACCCGCTCGCGGAGCTCGGCGAGCTCGTCGTCCGCGTCGGAGCCGTCGCTCGGGTCGGTCCGGTCGGCGGCTGCCCCGTCTTCGGGTCCGGACTCCCGGCCGGCGTCAGGGTCGTCGGTCCCGTCTCGCGGGGCGTCGACGTCCGGACCGTCGGGGGTCTCGCGGGCCTCCCTCCCGCGCGTCCCGTCCTCGACGGCCTCCCCGTCTCGACCGTCCGGATCCGACCGCGTCGAGGTGTCCTCCATCGCCCGGACGTACGCGCTCGCGAGGGTAACTCTTTTTCCTCCGGCGGCGGCCCCCCCGCCCGGTTCGTCGCGGGGACGACGCCGACGCGCTCCGGACCGGACCGGACCGCCCGCGGATCGAGCCGCCCGCGGATCGGGGAGTTTTACGCGCCCGAGACCCAACGAGGGTCATGGTCGACGAGTCGGTCATCGCGGTGGCGGCCGGGCTGTCCGTGACGGCGAGCCTTCCGTTCCTCCTGTACGGCGCGTGGATCATGATCGACGCCGAGGTGGTGACGTGGAACGTGTTGACACACCACCTCCGGTACATCCTCGTCGGGCTCCTGTTGACGACCGTGCCGGTCGCGACCTGGATGGTCCCGCGGATCCTCGGCCAGCTGTCGGGCGGCGCGGTGATCCACGCCTTCTTCGGGCTTCAGGCGTACGCGCTGTTGACGTTCGCGCTCACCGGGATCGTCCGGATATTCCAGGCCAAGCGGGAGGCGGACGCCTACGAGGACCCCGACGTCGACATCGACGAGATCCACGAGGACATGGGCCACTGGCGGAGCCGGCTCCGCGTCGGCGTCGCCGGGTTCATGATCCTCTGGCTCTGCGCGTGGCTCTCCGGACTCTACCGGTTCTACAACCTCCACTTCGCACAGCTGGTGTAGTCGAGGCCCGTGCCCGCCGGGGGATCCCTCCCCGACCATCGGGGAGTGAATCTCCTCCGACCGCCGGGCCCGCCGTCGGCTCCCGCGAACCGTGACCCGACCGACAGGTTCAATCCCGGTTTGGCCCTAAGGGGGTATCGTGGCAGTTACCTTCGATCTCTTCGGCACGCTCGTCGACGTCGAGTATCCGACGGACCCGGCCGAGGTCGTCGCGCGCGAGCTCGAGTCGCGGGACGTCGCCGTTCCGGACGACTGGCACGTCGCGTACGGCGAGCGACACGTCGACGCCCCGGCGGGCGCGGAGACGCCCCTTCCGGCGCACGTGGCCGCGGCCCTCGACTCCCGCGGCGTCGACGCGCCCGACAACGTCGTCCGACACGCCGTCGTCGCCGCCTTCGACCCCGACGTCACGCGTCGCGAGAACGCGCTCGAGGCGGTCCGGGCGGCGGCCGAGCGCGGCCCGGTCGGGATCTATTCGAACTGTGCGGTCCCGGAGCTCGTCCCGCGAACGCTGATACGCGCGGGGCTTCGCGGGGAGTTCGACGCGGTGACGACGAGCGTCGGCTGCGGCTGGCGGAAGCCGCACGCGAAGGCGTTCGAGGCCGCGGCCGAGGCGCTCGGCGTCGCGCCGTCCGCGCTGGTCCACGTCGGGGACGACCCGGCGACGGACGGCGGGATCGTCGACGTCGGCGGGCGCTTCCTCGACGTGACGGAGATCCCCCTCGAGGCGGTCGGCGGCGAGCTGGAGGCCGAGCCGTGACGCTCGCGGCGGCCGGCGCGCTCGCGCTCGCCGCCGCCCTCGACCGGACCCTCTCGGAGCCGCCCGCCCGCCTCCACCCCGTCGCGTGGCTCGGCCGCGGCGTCGCCGCGCTCGACGCCCGTCTCCCCGACGCTCCCGCCGTCGGCGTCGGGTTCGCGGCCGTCCTCCCCGTCGCCTTCGCCGCCCTCCTCGCCGCGCCCGTCGCCGCGGCCGGCGTGATCTCCCCCGCTCCCGCTTTCGCCGCCGCGGCCGCGAGCCTCGTCCTCTTCGCCTGCTCCAGCCACCGGATGCTCCTCGCGGTCGCGCGCGACGTGATCGACCTCGCCGACCGCGACCTCGACGCGGCGCGCCGCGAGCTTCGCGCGCTCGCGGGCCGGGACGCGACGGAGCTTTCGGCCGACCACGTCCGGTCCGCCGCCGTCGAGAGCGCGGCGGAGAACCTCGCCGACGGCCTGATCGCGCCGCTTCTCGGCTTCGTCGCCGGGGCCGCGGTCGGCGCGGTCGCGGGGCTCCCGCCGGCGGGCGGACTCGCCGTCGCCGCCGGCGCGGCCGCCTGGGTCAAGGGCGTCAACACGCTCGACTCGATGCTCGGGTACCGCGACCGGCGGGCCGGCCGGGCGCCCGCGCGGCTCGACGACGCCGTCATGTGGCTCCCGGCGCGGGCGACCGCGCTCCTGATCCTCGCGGCCGGCGGGGGGCGGGCCGCGACTGAATCCGCCTCGGGCCTCCGGCGGACTCGGTCGGCGGCTCGCGTCCCCGACTCGCCGAACTCCGGCTGGCCCATGGGGTCGCTCGCGGCGGTCCTCGGCGTGCGGCTTGCGAAGCCGGAGACGTACACGCTCCTCCCGGCGGAGGAGCTTCCCACCGCGTCGGAGGCGCGGACCGGCGTGGAGGTCGTCTCGCGGGCCGGCTGGCTCGGGATCGGCGTCGCGGGGGTGTCGCTGGCGCTGTGACGGGGAGCGACGGCGATGTCGGCCGCGACCGGCCCGACGGTGACGACTCCGCCGACTCCGCCGACTCCGCCGACGTCGCCGCCGGCGACCCTGCTGGCGCCGCGCTGCCGCCCCGCCCGATCCCCGCGTTGCGGGGCGCGTTCACGTTTCTGACGCGGGTGCCGGTTCCGGGAGCCGCCCCCGCGGACTGGCACGCGTTCCGGCGGTCCCCCTGGACGTTCCCGGCGGTCGGCGCGGTCGTCGGCGCGGTCGCGGGGTTCGCCTTCCTCGCGCCCTCCCCGTGGACCGCCGCGGCGGCCTACCTCCTCGCGATCTACCTGCTCACCGGGGTCACCCACGCTGACGGGCTCGCGGACCTCGGCGACGCGATCGCCGCACACGACCCCGACCGGCGGCTCGCCGTCCTGAAGGACGCCGACCTCGGCGTGGGCGGCGCGCTCGCGCTCGCGGTCACGCTGCTCGCGACGACCCTCGGCGTGCTCGCGCTCGCGACCGGGTTCGCCGGCGGCGGCGTGCTCGTCGGGGGCGCCGCGTTCCGGATCGTCCTCGCGGCCGAGGTCGGCGCGAAGGCGGGGATGGCGACGCTCGCCTGCCTCGGGACGCCCGCCCACGAGGGGTTGGGGTCGGCGGTCGTCGGCGAGGTCGGCCCCCGGTCGCTGGTGCCGGTCGCGGCCGTGTCGGTGCCCGTCCTGCTCGCGGCCCCGCCCGGCGCGCTCCCCTCGCTCGCGGCGGCGCTGCTCGCGGGACCGGCCGTCGCCCTTCTCCTCCTCGTCCGGGTGCGTCCCTGGCTCGGCGGGGCGAGCGGCGACGTGCTCGGCGCGGCGAACGAACTCGGGCGCGCGGTCGCCCTCCACGCGGGGGTGATGGCGTGGGCGATCGCGTGAGCGACGTCGGGCCGGGAACCGGCCTCCCGGCCGTCCTCCTCTGTGGCGGGCGCGGGACGCGACTCGGCGGCGACGCGGAGAAGCCGCTGGTCGAGGTCGGCGGGCGGCCGATGGTCGCGCGCGTCCTCGACGCGCTGGCAGCCGCGCGGATCGCCCGCGTCGTCGCCGTCGCGTCGCCACACGCGCCGGACACCCGCCGCGCGCTCCGGGGCGAACTCGCCGAGGAGGCGGGGGTTCCGTGTGCCGTCCTCGACGGGGGCGGGGAGGGATACGTCGCCGACCTCGGGGTCGGCCTCTCGGCGGTCGACGGCCCGGCCGTCACCGTCGCGGCCGACCTCCCGCTGCTCCGCGGTCGCGACGTGGACGACGCCGTCGACGCGGCGGTCCCCTCGACGGAGGGGCCGTCGCCCGGAGGCGCCGCCCCCGACGACCCCGTCCGGTCGGTGACGGTCTGCGTGCCGGCCGCGTACAAGCGCGAGCTCGGCGCCAGCGTCGACTCGTCGGTCGACCACGCGGGAACGCCCGTCGAGCCGACCGGGCTGAACGTCGTGGGCGACGGCCCGGACCGGACCGTCGTCCGCGAGCGGGACTCCCTCGCGGTCAACGTCAACCGACCGAGCGACCTCACGCTCGCCCGCCGGATCGTCGACGATCGATAGGCTCGGGACGGATTCCTCGGGATCACGAGTTCGGAGAGGGATTTTTGGCCTTCGCGCTTGGATCGGTACCATGGACGTAGAGGCGTTGGACGACGTCGGTCGGGTGCCCCACGGGGGGGCCACGGACCCCGGCGTGATCGACTTCAGCGCGAACACGAACCCGGAGACGCCTCCGGGCGTGACGGCCGTATACGACTCGGCGCTCTCGGCCTCGGCGAGGTATCCGGCGGACGACTACGCGGCCTTCCGCGCCGCCGCCGCCGACTACGTCGGCTGTGCCCCCGCCGAGGTGATCCCGACGTCGGGCGCGATGGCCGGGATGCGGCTGCTGTTCGCGGTCGCGCTCGACGACGGGGACTCCGCCGTCGTCCCCGAGCCCTCCTTCGGCGAGTACGCCCGCGAGATTCGCCTCCAGGGCGGCCGGCCGGTGCCGGCCGCCCACGACGCGATCCTCGACGTCGACCCGACGGACCACGCGCTCGTCGTCGTCTGTACGCCGAACAACCCGACCGGAGAGCTCGCCGATCGCGACGACCTTCTCGAGTTCGCCGTGCGCTGTCGGGCGGCCGGAACGACGCTGTTCGTCGACGAGGCGTTCCTCGATTTCACCCCCCAGCGGTCGCTCGCCGGCGAGCCGGGCGTCGTCGTCGCGCGCTCGCTCACGAAGGTGTTCGGGCTCCCCGGCCTGCGCGCCGGCTTCCTCGTCGCGACGGGGACGCTCCGCGACCGGCTCGACCGCGGGCGGCTCCCGTGGGGGCTGTCGACGCCGGCGGCCGCGGTCGGCACCCACTGTCTCCGTCGAACCGGCTTCGTCGAGCGAACGCGCGAGCGCGTCGCCGTCGAGCGCGCTCGCGTCCGCGACCGCCTCGAGGCCCGGTGGGAGGTGTACCCCTCCGACGCGCCGTTCCTCCTCTTCGATACGGGGGACGACGACCCCGACGCCGTGCTCGCGGCCGCCAGGGAGCGGGGGATCGTCCTGCGGGACGCGCGGTCGTTCCCGCGGCTCGACGACCACCTGCGGACGGCGATCCGTCGGCCACGGGAGAACGACCGCCTCCTCGACGCGCTCGGCGTATGAGTCCCCCTCCGCACGCGTTCCGCGCCGAGGTCGCCGACGGCGTCTGTCGGTTCCGGCGGCCACGCGGCCCGACGCGCTTCCTCTCGACCGGGTTCGACGGCGGGGTCCGGGTCGCCGACGCCGCCCACAACGTGACCGTCACGGAGGGGTGGGACGACGCGGAGCGCCGCGACCTCCGCGAGTACGCCGACGGCCGGGTCCGGGACGCCGGCTTCGAGGCGGGAGGCGGCGGGGCGAGCGGCGATCGTCCCGTCGCTCCCGCGCTGCTGACCGGGGTCGACCAGCGACACGCCCGGATCGCGCGACTCGACGGAGCGACCGTGGTCGCCACCGCGGGCGTCTCGAACCCGGCCGCGCTGCCCGTCACGGGCGTGGCTGGCGACACCGTCGACGACCGGTCCGCCGGCGTCGACGCCGGTACCGCCGGCGACACTACCGGCCGAAACGACGTCGCCGGGGACGACGCCGGCGACGACGCGCCCCCGCCCGGCACCGTCAACCTCCTCGTCGGCACGGCGCGGGCGCTCGAGCCCGGCGCGCTCGCGAACCTCGTCGCGGTCGCCGCCGAGGCGAAGGCGGCGACGCTGCTCGCGACGGTCGGGTTCCCCGGCACGACGAGCGACGCGATCGTCGTCGGCTGCCCGGCCGACGCCGGTTCGGGAGGTCCGGCGGCCGACGACCGGGAGCCGGCCGCCTTCTCCGGCGCCGCCACCGCCGTCGGGTCGGCGGTCCGCGCGTGCGTCCGAGACGCGGTCCGCGCCTCGCTCGCCTCGCGGTACGGAACCGACCTCGGGGACGCGCCGGCGTCGGTCGCGGACGCCGAGTACGGCGTCCTGACCGACCGGGCGGCACGCGTCTCGACTCCGGCCGCCCGAGACCCGGCCGCCGGGGGGACGGCGTCGCCCGATCGGTAGGGGTCGACGACCGTCAGGAACCGATCGATCGCTCGGAGTCGGCGTCGGTCGACCGTGGGGCTTCCCCGGTCGACCGCGAGGCGTCGTCGGTCACGGTCGACGACGCGTTCCCGCCGAACCGTCCCCCGAGGAGGACGTAGCCGACGCCGAGGGCTACCCCCCAGACCGCGTGCGAGACGAGGCCGCTCCAGGGGAGGTTCGGAAGCGGCGCCGGGACCCCGACGGTCCGGAGCCACAACGGCATGATCAGCCCCGCGGCGGCCAGCCAGAGGACGATCCCCCACGCGAGGCCGGCGGCCGCCGTCCGGGCCGGCGAGCCGATCCGGCCGCGGAGCGTCGAGGTCGACGCCCCGGCGACGAAGAGCAACGCGAACACGACGCTGTGGAACTGGTGGGTCACCCAGCCGATGGCGGCGCTCTCGGCGCCGTAGAGCGCGCCGATCACCGGAAGCACGCCGCCGCTCGACAGCCAGAACACGCCGCCCATCACGGCTCCCGCACCGATCCCGGCCACGGCGGCCCGTCGGAGATCGGGATACGGGACGCCGACCGCCGCCACCGCGGCGTCGGCGCTCGCCCGCGGGAGCCGCACCGAGACGCGGGTGTCCTCCCCGTTCGTCACGCGGACCCGGCCGTCGTACTCGCCGACGAGCAGGGAGACCGCCTGGAGGGCGAACCCGCTCGTCGGGTCGTCGTACTCCGGAAACGCGCCCCGCTCGAGCACGTCCCGCCGCCGTTCGGAGAGCGGCTCCCCGTCGTCGACGACCGTCACCGCGGCGTCGTGTCGCTCGGCGGTCCCCTCGATCCGAACGCGCTCGGCGCCGCGGACGTCGACCGCGTGCTCGACGAGCCGCTCGAACACGACGGAGAGCCGGTCGTCGGCGTCGGCGTCGACGCCCGCCGCGTCCCCGAGGTCGACCTCGACGGCCGCGTCGACGGCCTCGCCGTGGGCGTCCCGCGTCGCCGCCGTCGAGACGGCGGCCTCGACCGCCGACCCGAGTCGAACCGGCACCGCGTCGCGCTCCTCGGCGATGGTTCCGACCCCGTGTATCGTCGACTCGATCCGGGCGGCGCTCCGCCGGATCGCGTCGACGGAGCGGCTCCCGTCCCCGCTCTCGTCCCGCTCCCGGAGCAGCTCGGCGTGGCCGTCGACGATCGACGCCGCGTTCAACACCTCGTGGCGCAGGAGCCGGTTGATGAACCGAGCCCGGTTCGCGCCGCGCCCGATCGCCTCCCGCCGCCGCCGGAGCGTGGCCTTCCGGTGGCCGTTGACCATCCCGCCGACCGCGCCGGCCAGCAGGACGTTCGCGGCGAGCAGCTGGGTTCCGATCGCCGAGCCGATCATCCCGACCCCGGTCGCCGCGACCGTGACCGCGAGCGCGGCGATCATCACGCCCACGCCGAGCAGACAGCCGCGGGCGACGTCGGCGACGTACGCCGCGTCGAACGCGCCGACCGCGAGGGCGACGCCCGCGACGCTCACGGCGAGGCCGACGACGAGCGATCCGGCGGTGGCGACGACGGCCAGCGGGCCGCCGGAGAGCATGACCGCCTCGGCGACGAAGAGGCGGGTGACCGCGAACCCGACCCCCGCGACGAGGAGCCCGCCGTACCGGCCGGAAAGCGGCGGTCGCCCGTCACGGTCGGCGGCTCCCCGAGTCATGTCCGATCCGTTCCGGCCGGCCGACATAAGTGCGGCGTCGGGGGCGGCCTCTCGGCCGTTCGTCGCGCTCGACCCTCGTTAGCCGTCGTTCCACGACGCGTCGACCCGGCCCTCGGCGACCAGCCTCGCCACGTGGGCGCGGACCGTCGCCCGTGCGAGGTCCTCGACGCCGGACAGGTCCTGGTCGTAGGCCGCCTCGAGCACCGCGTCCACGTCGCTCGCGCCGGCCTCGACCGCCGCGAGCACCCGCCGTTCGCGGGCGAGGCGGTGCTCGATCAGCCGCTCGCAGGCCGCGGCCGGGTCGTCGATCGCGGGCCCGTGTCCGGGGTGGAGGCGGGAGAAGCCCCGGTCCCGGACCCGCTCCAGGCTCGCGAGGTACTCGCGGACGTCGCCCTCGGGCGCGCCCACGACCACGCTCCCCTCGGCGACGGCGAGGTCGCCGACGATCGCCTCGGCAGCGGGTTCCTCGTCGGCGACCTCAGCTTCGACCGCGAACGCGACGTGGTCGGGGGCGTGTCCGGGCGTCTCGAGCGCGCGGACGCCGGTCGTCCCGATCGCGTCGCCGTCGCGGAACGTCGCGTCCGGGTCGACGCCGGTCGCGTCGCGGAACCGCTCGACGTGGTCCGCGTGCGCGTGGACGGTCGCGCCCGTCCGGGCCGCGTAGTCGCCGATCGCGCCGACGTGGTCCGGGTGCGTGTGGGTGACGGCGATCGCCTCGATCCCGGCTCCGGCGTCGTCGTCCGCCGGCGACCCGTGTTCCGCCACGGCCGCGTCCAACGCCGCCGTTCGGGCCGCGGGGTCGACGAGGAGCCCGTCGACGAGGTACGCGTTCGTCGTCCCCGTCGCGGCACGGGTGTCGACGGGGACCTCGACGCGGCCGACCGCGGGTGGCGATCCGGACTCGTCCGCGTCCGACCGATCCATCGAGTCCCCCATCAGTCCCCCCGACCGAGCGGCGACCTGGCGTCCGGACCGGGACCGGAGCCGGCGCGGTCGCGGCCGGGGATCGGGACGCGCGTGTCGCCGGCGACCGCGAACCGCGAGAGGTCGGCGACGCCGGCGTCGACGTCCGCGACCGTCTCGTACGGCCGGCCGACGACGACGTCGCCGGCGGTGTTCCGGGTGATACCGGGGATCGTGGTCAGCTCGTCCATCGAGGCCGCGTTGACGTCGAGCGGGTACGGGACGCCCGTCACGGAGCGGTAGCCGTGGTCGGTGACCGCCACGTCGATCGCGGTGCCCAGCTCGCGCTCGCCGGGGACGGCGACGAGCAGCGCGTAGGTGCCGAGCTGGCGGCCGAACGTCCTGCCGTCCTGGTGGTACTCGAGGTGGACGTCGGGAAGGACGGTGCCGGGCGGGACCACCCGGTCGAGCATCGGGTTGTCGATCGTCTCGCGAACCTCGCGTTTGTACGCCTGGAAGCGGTCCCTGTGCTCCTTCGCGATCTCCGCGCCGGTCTCGGCCATCTCCGTGCCCGCGAACGCCATCACCTGTCGGACGTTGATCCGGCGGAGCATGAGCCCCTCGTCGTAGACCGACTGGAGGAACCGCTTGTTGTGCTCGTACGTCTCCGGACGTTCGCCCGCGAGCCCGTGGACGAGGTTGATTCCGGGGAGCAGTTTCGGGAGCCGCGGCGAGGCGTCGGGGCCGGTCGAGGGGCCGTAGCGGCGGTCGGGGTCCGGCCCCGCGACGCCGCCGGGGTCGCCGGCGACGGGATCGCCCGGCCGCCAGCCGCCCTCCTCGTTGACGACGCGGACCGCCTCCAGACACTCCTCCGCGGTGACGAGCAGGTTGTTCTCCTCCTGGACGACCGGGTCGGCGGACTCGAGCCCGAACGCCGCCGTGTCGCCCGGCGTGTTGTGCTCGGCGATGACCCGGATCGCCTCGCGGGAGGCCTCGGGGTAGTCGGTGATCGTCACCGGGTTCATGTTGTCGAGGTGGAGCGTCTCGAGATCGGGCGCGACCTCGCGGATCCCGCCGTACAGCTCCCGGAGCGCGTCGGGGTTCGGGGCCTCGCCGTCGCCGCCGAACGCGAGGATGTCGGCCTGTCGACCCAGCCGGAAGTGCTTGACGCCCCACTCCGAGAGCGCGTCCACCTCGTCGACGACGGAGCGCGCCTCCCGGAACGACGGGTTGCCGTACAGCGGCTCCGTACAGAACGAACAGCGGTACGCGCAGCCGCGGGAGGTCTCCATCTCGCAGATGAGGTAGTCGGGGTGGTTGGGGTGGTGTTCGACGACGAACGCGCCCCTCGCCGCCCACCGGTCCACCTCCGCGTTGTCGCGCATCCGGTCGTTGAACCCCTCGAGCCCGTTCGCGACGAGGTCGTGGGCGGCGGCCTCCACGTCCCCCTTGGCGACGAAGTCGTAGTCGAGGTCGTCGCGCTCCGTCTCCTGTGCGCCGGCGTTCTCCTCGCCGACGCCGAAGCGGACCGGGCCGCCGAGCAGCGTGACGCCGTCGGCGGTCCACCCCAGCTCGCGCACCTCGTCCGGCTCGGCGGGCGTGCCGCCGACGTAGCTGCCGGGGACGGTCATCCCGCCGACGTAGACGAACAGGTCCGCGTCCGCGACGTCGGCGTGTTTGCTCCGGTCCTCGCGGAGTTCGTCGATGGTGTGGTAGGTGATCCGCCCCTCGGGAACGCCCGCGTCGACGAGCGCGCCGGCCGTGTACCGCGGGTACGTCGAGACGTACGGCGGCACCCCGAAGTGCGCCGGCTCGTCGACGTAGCCGTCGACGACGGTGACGGAGAGGTCGGCCGGATCGGTCATGGTGGAGGCCCGTACTCGGCCGAGAGGGAAAACGCGTGCGGAACGGTGGGGACCACGACGTGTACGCTCGCCTATCCCGGCTACAGATACGTCGAAAGCATATCGACCGCTTGATCGAGCGGTTCGTCCTCGATCCGACAGACGTAGGCCGTCATCAGCTTCGGGCCGAGTGACGCCACCGCGTGGGGAACTATCGAACTGTCTCGCGGCGCGCGCCGGTGGCGGTACTGGTCCGATCCGATCGGAATTCGCTCATCGTACCACGTCCTCGTCGTCAGTCCCATGACGACGTATTGTCGCTTATCGAAGGGATGTCGTTCCGTGTTGACGACAACCCACGGCCGGGTCGCGTCGTCCTCCGGTTTGAACGGATCGGGTGCGAGAACCACGTGACCTCGCTCGAGGTCGTCGAAGGCGGGCTCCGAACCGCTCACTCGTCTTCACCGTTCTCGTCGCTCTTCGCGTCCCCCTCCCGCGCCGCGGCCAACCACTCCTTCCGGCTCTCCGGTCCGAGTTCGTCGTCGAGGAAGCCCGCCGTCGAGCCGAACGTCGTCGCCTCCCGGACCACATCGAGGTCGCCGATGGCCCAGTACGGTTCCCGATGCCGGACCAGATCCCGCTCGGCGAGTCGGTTCAACACCGGATGGATCGAGTTCTCGCTGACTTCGGTTGCTTCCGCGATCTCGGCCGCCTTGTACGCCTTATCCCGGTTGCGGATCAGAAATCGAACGACCCGCTCCGCGTTCGTCTCCCGATCGTTCGGGTCGTGAGAGTCGAACTCGTCGATTCCGATGGGCATACTCGTTGATCGGCAGTCTTCGAACATAAATGTACGTCTGTATCTTTGTATCTGTGCTCACGATCCTTCGCCCGACCGTTTATGACCGATCGAGGAGAACCGGTCGCGTATGTCCCCCCGCCGCGCGACCCTCCTCACGTACGGCTCCGTCGGCCTCCTGGCCGCCTTGAGCGCCGCTCGGCTCCTCGAGGCCGGCGGAGTTCCGTGGGTCGTCCTCCTCGCCGTCGCGGTCGCGAGCGCGCTCGTCGTCGGTCCGGCGGCGTGGCTCGCCCGCGACCGGCTCCCCGAGGACCGCCGGGAGACGCTCGGGACCGTCGGGATCGTCCTCGCGCTGCTCGCGTTCCCGGTGTGGCTGGGCGGCTCGCTCGCGTTCGGGATCCCGCTGCGCCGGTGGCTCGACGTCCTCCTGGTCGGCGTCGCGGTCGGGACGGCCCTCGTCGTCCTCGCCGAGTACACGGTCGTCCCCGAGCGACTGCGCGGGTTCGGCGTCTGAGCCGGCGCGGCCGAACTCGGTCCGCTGCTCTCGTCGCCGCCGCCACGCCGTTTAAGCCGTCCCCGGTCCAACGATCGGGCAATGCCATCGACGATGGAGGTCAAATGCGAGCGCGACGACTGCGAACTCGACATGTTCGAGAACCACTACACCTACGACGTGCCCGACGACCACGCCGTGGCGGACCTGACGTGCCCGTACTGCGGCGGGAGCGACCTGTCCGAGATCGAGGTGTGACCCCGTGACCCGCATCGTCGACACCGGCCGCTCGGTCCTCCGGCAGGCGCTCGAGCGCGTCGGCCGCGGCTGGAGCCGGATGCAGGAGCGCCGGCCCCTCTCCTCGGACCTCCTCGAGAGCGAGGACGCCTACCTCGTCGTCTTCGACGCGCCCGGCGTGACCGGCGAGGACGTGGACGTGACGTTCCTCGACCGGACGGTCGAGGTCCGGCTCGACCGCTTCCGCGACTTCTACGACGGGTTCGACGTGGTGTTCCCCGGCCGCGGGCTCACCCTCTCCGGCAGCGCCGAGCTCCCCGCGGACGCCGACGTGACGCCCCACGGCGCGAACGCGACGCTCACCCGAAACGGCACGCTGCGGGTCGAGATCCCGAAGGACGGCGCGGCCGAGTCGCTCGACGTGGTCGAGGAGGGCGACGCGGAGGAGGGCGACGACTCGTAGCTACCGGTTGCTGACCGACATTCCCTCCTCGATCTCGAACGTCTCGTCGCCCTCGAACCGCCCCGGATCGAACGCCTCGATCCACGGCGAGTCGGGGTCGTCGACCGCCGCGCCCGACAGCGACGCGAGCACGCCCTCGGCGAGGACCTCCCCCGTCGCCGGCGCGCGCATGAACCCGTGTCCCTGCCAGCCGGCGGCGACGAAGACGTCCTCCGCGACCGGCCCCAGGATCGGGTCGCCGTCGGGCGTGGCCGTACACAACCCGGCCCACGCGCGCTCCACCTCGGGGTCGTGGTCGGCGCGCTCGCGGAGCGTCCCCGAGACGTTCTCGACGAACCAGTCGTCGCCCTCGGGGTCGTACGCGTCGGGGTCCGCCTCGAACGGCTCGGTGCCGTCGCCGGCCAACAGCCCGATCGGGTGCGGTCGGAAGTAGACGCCGGCGGTCGCGTCGTACGTCATCGGCCCGTCGTAGGCGACCCGGCTCGTCAGCGCCTGGACGCGGTACGGCTTCACCGGAACCGCGATCCCGCCGCCCTCGAGGAACCGCTCGGTGTGCGCGCCGACCGCGACGACGACCGCGTCGAACGCCCGCTCGGTCCCGTCGACGCGGAGCGTCGCGTCGGCGTCCGCGACGAGTTCGACCTTCGTGTCCGTCTCGACGGTCACGCCCTCCCGCGCCGCGCGCTCGCCGAGCGCGACGACGTAGCTGCCGGGGTCGGCCCAGCCCGCGCCCTCGCCGACGGCCGCGATCGCGAGGTCGTCCGTCCGGAGCGGGAACCGCTCGCCGAGCTCCTCGGGGTCGAGAACGGCGACGTCGCGGCCGTGATCGCGCATGCGGTCGACCATCTCCGGGACCGCCTCGGCGTCCTCGTCGCCCTCGCGGACGGCGATGACGTACGGGCACGGCGAGAAGTCGAAGCCGGACAGCGCCCGGTCGAACTCGCGGAACCGCTCCATCGCGCGGGCGCCGACCGCGGCGTCGACGTCCTCGGCGTAGGCGTCGTAGAGCACGCCGGCCGCCCGCCCGGACGCGCCGCTCGCGAGGTCGTCCCGCTCGAAGAGCGTCACCGTCGCGCCCCGCTCGGCGAGGTCGTGTGCGGCGGTGACGCCGACCGCGCCGCCGCCGACGACCGCCACGGACGCGGACGTCGTCTCGGTGGCATCCGAAGGCTCCACACCGTTCGATGGGTTCGAGTCTGCCATGGACGGCTCTTCTCGAAGCGGCGATAAAAACGGTCCGGCGGCGGGCGATCCCTACGACAGGAACTCGTCGATCCCGCGGGCGGGGTAGCCGACGACGCGGTCGACGCCGACGTCCCGGAGTTCGTCGACGCGCTCGCGGACCGTCTCCGGCGAGCCGACGAGCGCGAAGTCGCGCGCGGCCGCGGAGAGCACCTCGCGGGTCCGGCCCGTGGCGGTCGCGTCCGTCGCGGGGCTCCCGTCGTCCGAGTCGTCCCCGTCGGGGAGCGCGCGGGCGACCGGCCGTCGCCGGGAGACGTACGCGCCGACCGCCTCGAGGACCGCGTCCTCGTCGTCGGTCAGCACGGTCGGGGCGTAGACGGCGATCTCGCCGTCGAAGCCGGCGGCGCGGAGCGCCCGCGCGTCCCGCTCGGTCGACCGCGAGAGCAGCTCGTACTGCGTCCCGCCGGCCGCGAGCGCGAGCCGCTCGACGCCCTCGGTCCCGATCCACGCGTCCGGCGCGGCCGTCCGGGCGGCCCCGAACCGCGGGGCGATCGCCCGCGACGCCTCCGACTCGTCGAGGTACGCGCCGTGGCCGGCGACGAGCAGCCGTCGCGCCCGGTCGGGAACCCGGTCGAGCAGCGAGTCGTCGCCGAGCGGGTCGAACCCGTCCGCGCGGACTGGCGTGGTGACGTACAGCGACTTCTCGGCGGCGATCGCCTCGAGCGTCGCGGCGTCCGGGAAGTGCTCGCGGCCCTCGTAGTCGATCGCCACGCGGTCGACCGGGAGGTCGACCGCCCGAGCGACGTCGCACTCGGCCGGCTTCAACGCCGCCGCGTCGATCCCGGCGCGGACCATCGGGTTCGCGTCGCTCTCGCTGCCGGTCAACATCCCTGTACACCCCACGTCGATCGGCGAGCGGCCGCCGCTCGCGCTGAACTGTCCGTGCTCACGTAGAACTCCTCGTTACGATCGCGGAACGCGATCCATCGCCTGTGCGGCCATGACGATGGAGCATACCGCGCCGCCCCGGTTAAAGCCGTCGGCATGCGGCAGCGGTCGTGGACGCGCCGGGATCGCCAGCGCCACCCGGTCGTGGTCCGGCGCCGCCCGGTGACGTGCGCGTCCCCGCCCCGGTTATGGGCCTCGAGCCCGTCGTGGGCGTATGAACCAGCTCGTCGACGGCGAGTGGCGGACCGACGCGTACGAATCCACCGACGAGGACGGGGCCTTCCAGCGCGGCGAGACGACGTTCCGGAGCTGGATCGCCGGCAGCGACGTGCCCGAGGGCGTCGACGCCGAGCCCGACGAGCGATTCCAGCCGGAGGCCGGACGGTACCACCTGTACGTCTCGTACGCCTGTCCGTGGGCCCACCGCACGCTGCTGGCGCGGTCGCTGCTCGGCCTGGAGGACGCCATCGGCGTCAGCGTCGTCGACCCGTGGCGCGGCGAGGACGGCTGGCGGTTCACGCCCGAGAAGGCGGGGTGTACGCCCGACCGCCTCCACGGCAGCGACTACCTCCGGGAGCTGTACGTCGCGGCCGACCCCGACGCGACCTGCCGGGTGACCGTGCCCGTCCTCTGGGACACGGCGGCGGAGACGATCGTCAACAACGAGTCCCGCGAGGTCCTCCGCATGCTGACGACGGCCTTCGACGACCTCGGCAACGACGTCTCGCTGCTCCCCGACGACGCCGAGACGCGCGACCGGGTGGACGAGGTGATCACCGAGATCTACGAGCCCGTCAACAACGGCGTCTACCGCGCCGGCTTCGCGACCTCACAGGAGGCGTACGACGACGCCGTCGACGACCTCTTCGGCGCGCTCGACCGCTGGGACGAGCACCTCGCGGACCGGCGGTACCTCGTCGGCGACTCCCTGACGGAGGCGGACCTCTGTCTGTTCACCACCCTGGTCCGGTTCGACCAGGTGTACCACACGCACTTCATGTGTAACCGCCAGTACGTCCACCAGTACGAGCACCTCTGGCCGTACCTGCGCGACCTCTATCAGACGCCGGGCGTCGCCGACACGGTGAACATGGACCACATCAAGGAACACTACTACACCACCCATCCGGACGTGACGCCCTCGGGGATCATCGCGTGCGGCCCCGACCTCGACTTCGAGGCCCCCCACGACCGCGACCGCCTCGCCGGGTCGCCGCCGACGCCCCGCGCCGACGACTGAGCGGCCCGCCGGATCGCGACCGCCACGCTCTTCTCTCCCGGCTCCCGAGACCCGCACATGGGCCCGGTTCTCCTCCAGTTCGCGACGGCCCGGTCCGTGCTCCACTACGGCGCGGTGTACGGGATCGTCCTCGCGGTCGCGGTCTGGATCTACCGGGACGCGAAGGCGCGCGGCAGCGACCGGGCGCTGGCGTGGTTCCTCGCGACGCTCGTGTTCACCATTCTGCCGGTGCTCGCGTACATGTACCTCCACCGCGACGCGGGACCGACGGGGCCGCCGGCGGAGCCGTCGGTCCCGCGTCGCGGTGGAGGTACATG
>NZ_NHPJ01000015.1 GCF_002252985.1 Halorubrum halodurans
CGGCGGCGGAGCCGCCGGCTTCAAGCGAGAGCTTCGCTCTCGTCCTGCGCCTCCGAGCGTCCCGAAGGGACGCGAGGAGCCCGCGAGGGACGCGGTGAGCGCTCGGAGAGCGCGAACCGCGAGGCTGGGGAGGCGTGAGGTGCGGGGTAGGACGCAAAGGAGCAGTCGCGAGGACGAAGCCCGACGATATAAGGACCGCAATGAAGGAGTGGAACGACTGACTGAGGACCGCAACGAGTCGCGCGAGTCGTCGCGACTGGGGCTTTGGACGTGTTTTCCGCAGTCTTGTTCATCGCGCCAGCAACCATGATCCATCCACTATCACGCGATTCGTTCTATTAGCGGACGAACGCTGACACTCACGTCACGTCTTCGAGTCCATCAAAAAACCGGCAATTCGCGAACGCCGTCAGTCGTCCGACGGCGAGGTCTGCTGTTGCGTCCGCGTCGCCTGCGGCGTGAGGTCCTTGCGGCTGGCGTCCCACTCCGAGAGCCCGTAGACGAGCCCGTAGAGCATGGCGACGCCGATCGGCAGCAGGACGAGCGGCGTGATCCGGGTCGCGCCCCAGACGAGCAGCATCGTCGAGGCGACGAGGATGACGGTCACCGCGTAGTACATCTGGGTCCGCACGTGGTCGATGTGGTCCGCCCCCGTGAACGTCGACGACAGGATCGTCGTGTCCGAGATGGGCGAACAGTGGTCGCCGAAGATGGCGCCGCTGAACACCGTTCCCACCGCGACCGGCAGGAGCGTCGGGGCGGAGCCGCCGATGCTCCACGCCAGCGGGATGGCGATCGGCGTGACGATGGCCATCGTCCCCCAGGACGTCCCGGTGGAGAAGGCGATCACCGCCGAGGCGAAGAGGATGACGACGGGCAGCAGCATCGGGGAGATGATCGACTCCGCGACGTTGGTCACGTAGACGCCGGTCCCGAGCTCGGTCGTGACCGTGCCGATGGTCCACGCCATGACGAGGATGGACGCGGCGGTCAGCATCATGCTGAAGCCGTCGATGATCGTCTCCATCGCCTCCTCGAGGTCCATCAGGCCGCCGGCGACGCCGGTGATGAGCCCCATCGACACCATCGAGAACGAGCCCCACAGCAGGGCGTCGACGAACGCGGCGTTGCCGACGATGTCGATGAGCTCCGCGCCCTCGCCGGCCCCCGCGACTCCCGTGTAGAAGGAGCCGGCGAAGACGACGGCGATGAGCGAGCCTACGGGGATGACGAAGTACCGGAGCTGCGGCGAGTCGGTCGCCATCTCGCCCAGGCTCTCCTCCGCGCTCTGCATCGGGACGGCGTTGTCACGGAGCACCTTCCCGTGTTTCCACGAGCGGTGCTCGGCGTCGAGCATCTCGCCGAAGTCCCGCTGCGTGATGATCACGATCCCCACCATCACGATGGCGAACAGACAGTACATGTTGAACGGGATGCTCTGGAGGAACAGGCTGAACGCCTCGGGCGCCTGTCCGGAGATCCCGGCCGCCTCGTACCCCTGTTCGATCATGCTCAGCTGGTAGACGACCCAACTGGAGATGCCGAACGTCGCCACCGGCGCGGCGGTGGAGTCGATGATGTACGAGAGCTTCTCCCTCGACATCCGCATCTCGTCGGCCATGTCCCGCATCGTCGTGCCGACGATGGCGGTGTTGGAGTAGTCCCCGAAGAACCAGAGCATGCCGAAGATCCAGGTCGCGAGCCCGACTTTCCGTTGGGAGTCCAATCGGGCGGTGGCGGCGTTGGCGATGGCTTTCGCCCCGCCGAGCCGCCATATCATGGCGACCCCGCCGCCGAGGAACATCACGATCGTGAGGATCTTGGCGTTGAACAGGCTCTCGCCGAGCGACGAGACCGTCCAGTTGAGCGTCTGAATGACCCCGATGCTCCCCGTGTAGATGATCCCCCCGGACCAGATCCCGAGGAACAGCGCGAGGACGGCCCGACGGGTGACGATCGCCAGGACGATCGCCAGGAGCGGCGGGACGACCGATATCGCCCCGAACGTCTCGGCACCCGTCATCGGTTCCCTCCTACGTCGCGGCGCGTTTCGAGACGACGACCCCCGTCCACCGGGTCATCTCTCGGCCCGTACTCCGCTTCCGGTCGGGTAGTTAGGCTGGTTACGTGTAACATGTGCTACTCCCTACCATGTCCGGTGTAGTGTCGCGACAAGATCCATATAAACCCACCGATGTTTGAGCAAAATGTGTTAATACGAACAGGATCGGGGTAAACGGTGCTCGACTCGACGAATTCCGTCCCGTGATCGACGAGGTACGTCACGGTCTGTTTCGATCTGCTGGCGGATCGTTCGCCGTCGAGACGGCGCGCGGTCGGTCTCGGCCTCCATGGAGGCGTCGGATCGCCGGCTCCGCGGGTCACTCCGTGATCCACAGCGCCGCCGCCACGAGCGCGGCCAGCGCGACGGCGCCCGCGAGCACCGCGAACGCGGAACGGAACCCGGCGACGTCGGCGGTCGCGCCGACGATCCCCGGCGCGAGCGCGCCGGCCCCCATGAGGAGCGTGCGGATCACGCCGAGTCCGCCGCCGGCGATCCGATCGGGAAGCACCTCGACGAGATAGGCACCCCGGACGGGACGATACCCGTGCGATCCGATCCCGAACGCCGCGACGAGCACGCCGAGAGCGAGCGGTCCGGCGTCGGCGAGAACGACGACGGCGACGAGCGAGACCGCCGCCAGCCCGAGCGCGATCGTCATCACCGGGAGCCGCCCGAGCCGGTCGGAGAGGTCGCCGGAGACGAGCTGGACGAACGTGACCGCGAACAGCACCGAGTACAGCAGGCTCGCCGTCGAGGCGGAGAGCCCGGCGGCGCGCGAGAGGTACAGCGGGAAGAAGGCGACGGCCCCGTTGTACGCGAACGAGGAGGCGATCGTCACGAGCACGAACGCCGTCATCCGCCGGTCGCGAAACAACGCGAGGTAGTCGCGCGCGCTCGGCTCGGGCCCGCCGCGACGCTCCCCGCGGTCGGCGTTCTCGGGGAGCCGGTCCGGAACCCGGAGGGCGAACGCGGCCGCCACCGCGAGGACGACGACCCCGGAGACGACGAACAGCCCGCGCCAGCGCGTGCCCGGAAGCCGGTCCAGCAGGCCCGCGAGGAACGGGGGCGCGGAGAGGAAGAGGACGACCGCCGCGGGCGCGGCGACCCCGCCGAGCGCGCCGATCGTGTCGTGCGCGCCGAGCGCGCGCCCCGTCCGCGCCGGGTAGACGCGCGCGAGCAGCCGCACGGCGACCGTCTTGTGCGCGCCCGTCCCGCCGCCGATGACGAGCATGACGGCCGCGAGCGCGACGAAGGGGGCGTCGACGGCGAGCGCGAGCGCGCCGAGGCCCGCCACCACCGCGCCGGCGGCCATCACCCGCACCGCGCCGACCCGGTCGGCGAGCGCGCCGCTCGGGAACTGCATCAGCGCGTACACGAGCATGAACCCGGTGTAGGCGGTCCCGACCGCGGCGTTGCTCACGCCGTAGCTCGCCCGGAGCGGCTCGAACAGCGGCGGGAAGGCGTACCGGAGGAACTTGCCGAGGAACCACAGAAGCGCCGTCAACAGGAGCACGTCGTACGCGGCGAGCCGCCGGAGGTCCATCGGCCGCCCTTGTCCGGTGGGACGGTTAAACCGGCGGAAGTCGGCAGCGTTGGCGACCAGGGGAACTCGGTCCGGAGCCGCGTCCGGCCTACCCGAACGGTCCCTTGCCGCCGCCCATCATGTCGCCGAGGCCGCCACCGCCGCCGCCGCCCATCTTCTTCATCATGCGTTGCATGTCGCCCTCGCCCATCCCCTGGAACTGCTCGATGGTCCGCTCCATCATCGAGTGCTGTTCGAGCAGCTGGCGGACCGTCTCCTCGTCGGTCCCCGAACCGCGGGCGATCCGGCGGGTCCGCTCCTGGCCGACGACGCGGGGGTTCTCCAGCTCCTCGTCGGTCATCGAGTCCATGATGCGCTCGAACTTGCGCATCCGGTCCTGGGTGACGTCCATCGCGTCGTCGGGCAGCTGGTCCATCATCCCGCCGCCGAGTCCGGGGATCATGTCCATCACCTGGTCCAAGGGCCCCATCCGGTTCATCGCGTCCATCTGTTTTTTCATGTCCTTCAGGGTGAAGTTCCCCTCCAGCATGTCCTCCGGGTCCCAGTCGTCGTCCTCCTCCTGGGTCTCCTGCATCGCGCGCTCGACGCGCTCGGAGAGCTGTTTCAGGTCGCCCATCCCGAGCAGCCGCGAGATGAACCCGGAGGGCTCGAACCGCTCGATGTCCTGAACCGTCTCGCCGGAGCCGAGGAAGGCGATGGACGAGCCCGTCTCGTTGACGGCGGTGAGCGCTCCCCCGCCCTTCGCGGTCCCGTCGAGCTTGGTGATCACGACGCCGTCGATCCCGATCGACTCCTCGAACTGGCGGGCCTGCTCTTTGGCTCCCTGGCCGATGGCGGCGTCGAGCACGAGCAGCGAGCGGTCGGGGTCGACCTCGCGTTCGATCTCCTCGATCTCGGCGATGAGGTCGTCCTCGAGGGCGTGTCGGCCCGCCGTGTCGACGATGCGCACGTCGGCGTCGGCGGTCGCCTCCATCCCCTCGCGGGCGATCTCGACCGGGTCGTCGGCGTCGGGGTCGCCGTAGAAGTCGACCTCCGCCCGATCGGCCATCTGTTCCGCCTGGTCGTACGCGCCGGGGCGGAAGGTGTCCGTCTGGATCACCGCCGGGCGGAGCCCCTTCGTCGAGAACCACCACGCCATCTTGGCGGCGGAGGTGGTCTTCCCGGAGCCCTGAAGCCCGGCGAGGAGGATCGTCTGCGGCTCCAGCGGCAGCGCCGTGGAGTCGCCGACCAGTTCGACCATCTCCTCGTAGACGATCTTGAGGACGTGGTCGCGGGCGGTCGTGCCGCCGGGCGGCTCCTCCTCCAGCGCGCGCGTCTCTATCGAGTCCGACAGGTCCATCACGAGGGAGACGTCGACGTCGGCGGAGAGCAGCGAGCGCTGGATCTCCTTGACGATCTCCTCGACGTCGTCCTCGTCGAGCCGCGTCTTCCCCTGGAGCGTGTCGAGGCTGCTCCGCAGGGACGTTCCGAGGTCGTCGAGCACCATTTGTCGAAGGTAGGCGGGCCACGCGGTAAAGGCTTTGTTCGTCGCCCGAGCGGCGGGGCCGGCGGCACGCTTTACCGGTCGTCGTCCGTGGTTCGGCTCGATGAACTACGACTGCGTGCTTCGGAACGGGCGGATCGTGGACGGGACCGGGTCGCCGTGGTACCGCGGTGACGTCGCCGTCGCCGACGGTCGGATCGCCGCGGTCGGGGCGGTCGCGGGCGAGGGGGACGCCGAGGTCGACCTCGACGGCGACGTGATCGCACCGGGGTTCATCGACGTCCACACCCACTCCGACTTCACGCTCCCGGCGAACCGCGAGGCACACAGCAAGGTCCGACAGGGCGTGACCCTCGAGGTCGTCGGGAACTGCGGGACGAGCGCCGCCCCGCGGTACGGGGCGGCTGCCCGCTCCGTCGACGACTGGTTCGAGAGCGGCGGGCTCGGGGACGAGGTGGATCCCGACGCGTGGGAGTCGATGGCCGACTACCTCGCGTTCCTCGACGCGGACGGCCTCTCGCTCAACGTCGGCTCGCTCGTCGGCCACGGAAACGTCCGCGCGGCGGTGTTGGGCCACGAGGACCGCGCTCCGTCGGCCGACGAGGTCGACGAGATGCGCGACCTCGTCGCCGAGGCGATGGCCGACGGGGCGGTCGGGCTCTCCACCGGCCTCTTCTACCCGCCGGGGTGTTACGCCGACGTCGACGAGGTCGTCGCGCTCGCCGAGGTCGCGGCCGACCACGGCGGCCTCTACGCCACCCACATGCGCTCCGAGAGCGACGGCCTCCTCGAGAGCGTCGAGGAGGCCATCGAGGTCGGCCGCCGGGCGGACGTGCCGGTACAGGTGTCCCACCACAAGGCCATCGGCCCCGACAACTGGGGCACGGTCAGGGCCACCCTCCGCCGGATGGAGCTCGTCCGCGAGCGGGAGGGAATCGACGTCCAGTGTGACCAGTACCCGTACGTCGCGTCCTCGACGAGCCTCGGGGCGTTCCTCCCCGACTGGGCCCACGACGGCGGCGACGACGCACTCCTCGAGCGGCTCCGCGACCCCGAGACGCGGGCGCGGATCCGCGCGGACCTGAAGACGGAGCGCACCGCCGACTGGGACGGCGTCCTCGTGACCGGGGTCCAGAACCCCGACCTGAAACACGTCGAGGGGAGGACGATCGCCGAGCTCGCGGCGCGGGACGGCGAGGAGCGAGAGCCGGCGGCGATCCTCCTCGACGTCGTCCTCGAGGACGAGAACCGGACGATGCACGTCAGCTTCGGCATGGACGAGGCGGACGTGCGGACCGTCCTGCGTCACGACCTCACGATGGTCGGCAGCGACGGCTCCGCGCTCCGCCGGTCCGGCCCGCTCGGCGAGGGCGTCCCGCACCCGCGCAGCTACGGGACGTTCCCCCGCGTGCTCGGCCGCTACGTCCGCGAGGAGGGCGTGATCTCCCTCGAGCGCGCCGTCCACAAGATGACGGGGATGCCCGCCGCCAGGCTGGGGCTCGACGACCGCGGCGTGGTGAAGCGGGACGCCCGCGCCGACCTGACGGCGTTCGACCCCGAGACCGTCGAACAGACCGGGGACTTCCTCGACCCCGCCGTCTACCCCGCCGGCGTGGAACACGTCCTCGTCAACGGGACGTTCGTCGTCCGCGACGGCGACCACACCGGCGCGCGCCCCGGCGACGTGATCGGCGCGGCGTAACGGTCGGCGTCGTGACCGACGGTGACGATCGGGGCCGCGACCGACCGGCGCGACGTCCCGATCGGTGGCGCGACCGACCGGCGTGTCGTGACCGGCCGGCGCGTCGCCGCGGCGGGAGCGATCCGTACCCCGAAACTTATTGTACGATTGGTATCTGTTGCCGGTATGGCCGACCCCGCACACATCCGAGACGACTTCCCGATACTGGACCGGGAGGTCGACGGTGAACCGCTCGTCTACCTCGACAACGCCGCGACGACGCAGACGCCGACGCAGGTGTACGACGTGTTCCGCGAGTACTACGAGGAGTACAACGCCAACATACACCGCGGGATCCACGGACTGAGCCACGAGGCGTCGGTCGCCTACGAGGAGGCACACGAGCGGATCGCGGAGTTCGTCGGCGCGAGCGGCGGGCTCGAGGAGATCGTGTTCACGAAGAACGCGACGGAGGCCGTGAACATCGTCGCCTACGGGATGGGGATGCAGGAGTTCGGCCCCGGCGACAACGTGGTGGTCACGGAGATGGAACACCACGCCTCGCTCGTCACCTGGCAGCAGGTCGCCCGCCGCACCGGCGCGGAGATCCGGTACGTCCGGGTCGACGAGGAGGGCCACCTCGACATGGAGCACGCGGCCGAGCTGATCGACGACGACACCCGAATGCTGTCGGTCGCACACGTCTCGAACGTCCTGGGGACCGTGAACCCCGTCGCCGAGCTCGCCGACCTCGCCCACGACCACGGCGCGCTCGTCTTCCTCGACGGGGCGCAGTCGGTGCCGAACAGGCCCGTCGACGTCGACGATCTGGACGTCGACTTCCTCGCCTTCTCGGGGCACAAGATGTGCGGGCCGACCGGGATCGGCGCGCTGTACGGGAAACGGCACCTCCTCGAGGAGATGGAGCCGTACCTCTACGGCGGCGAGATGATCCGGAAGGTGACCTTCGAGGAGTCGACCTGGGAGGACCTGCCGTGGAAGTTCGAGGCCGGGACGCCGCCGATAGCCGAGGGGATCGCGCTCGCGGCCGCCGCCGACTACCTCGACGGGATCGGGATGGAGGCCGTCGCGGCCCACGAGAACGAGCTCGCCCAGTACGCGATGGACCGGCTCGCGGAGCGCGACGACGTGGCGGTCTACGGCGTCCCGCGCGGCGAGGAGCGCTCCGGGCTCGTGGCCTTCAACGTCGACGGCGTCCACGGCCACGACCTCTCCTCCGTGTTGAACGACCACGGGATCGCCGTCCGCGCCGGCGACCACTGTACGCAGCCGCTCCACGACCGGCTCGACGTGCCGGGCTCCGTGCGGGCCTCCTTTTACGTCTACAACACCGAGCGGGAGGTCGACGCCCTGATCGATGCGCTGGAGGGCGCTCGGGAGCGTCGCGACGAACTCGTCGCCTCCGACCGCTTCCACGACCGCTTCGCCGACCACTACCACGCGCCGCGGAACGCGGGGGCGATCGCCGACCCGACGTTCACCAAGGACGCGGCGGAGACCTCCTGTGGCGACGACGGCGAGTTCTTCGTCGAGATCGACGACGGGCGGATCGCCGACGTCGGCTTCGAGAGCGAGAGCTGCGCCGTGAGCACCGCGGTCGCGAGCATGGTCTCCGAGGCGCTCCGCGGCGAGCCGGTCGAGCGTGCGCTCGAGGCCGAGGAGATCGTCGAGGGGCTCGTCGACGGCCACTACCCGGACCTGCGCCGGGACTGCGTGCGCGGTCCCGGCGAGGTGATAGCCGAGGCGGCCCGCGACCACCTCGACGCGCGGCACCCGGCGACCGCCCGGACGGACTGACGCCGGGAAGGGGCGTCGTCGGCGCCGGACGCGGTCAGTCGCGTCGGTTATCGCTATGGCGGTTATCGCTATTCTCGAGCAGCCGCGCGCCCGCGGGATGCGTGTGACAGACGGCGGGGTCGTAGCCGGCGTCGGAGAGCCCGGTCCCGAGCGCGAAGACGGTACGGCCGAGCATCGCCATCGCGGCGGAGCCGCCGTCCCCCTCGCTTCCGTCGCCGGCGGTCCCGTCGCCGTCCGGGTCGCTGGCGCGGTCCACCGCCTCGATCGCCTCCGCGACCTCGGGGACGAGCAGGTCCGCCCGCGCCGCGAACTCGCGGGAGGCGTCCATCAGCGTCGGGAGCCGCGGATCCGCCCGGAGTCGCGAGAGCGCCCGCTCGCCCGCGGCGGTGAGCGCGGCGGTGTCGCCGGCGAGCACCGCCTCGGTCGACAGCTCGCCGAAGGTGACGTACTCGATGCGGGCGTGTGCGGGGATCCCGTCGAGGGCCCCGTGGCCCGGTGCGCCGGGCTCCAGCCGGATCGGGACGCCGCCGCGGGCCTGTGCGACGACGTCGCCGAGGCCGGTCCCGCGTTCGACCTCGGCCTCGTGGGCGATGCGGACGAGCTCGTTCTCGGAGCGGCCCCGGTCGGCGACCGCGTTGGCGGCGAGGGCGGTCCCCAGCGCCGCCGCCCCCGAGACGCCGAAGCCGGCGCCGAGCGGGAGGTCGGTCTCGACGTCGACGCGCGCGCACACGTCGAGCGCGGCGAGCACGTCCGCGACCGCGCCGATCGAGGCCGGCTCGCCGTCGAGGGTGATCGGGGCGGAAGCGTCGGCGGTGGCGGACGCGTCGCCGGCGGCGAGCGCCTCGGGATCGTCGATCGTCTCGACCGTCACGTCGACCCCGTCGGAGAGAGTGAGTCCGGCACCGCGGGACCCCGCGACGGCCGGGTCCGCGGCCGGGTGCGCGCTGAAGAAGGCGGTGACGTGGCCGGGGACGAACGCGGTCGCCCGCTTCCCGTTCATGGATCGGCCCACGCGAAGCCGCCGATTAATCGTTGTCATCCGCGACCGTCCGACACCGCAGCCGGTAAGTAGCGGCCGAGAGAAGCGGTCGGCATGCGACGCCGCCTCCGCGCGCCGATCGCCGCCCTCCTGGCGACGTTCGTCCCCGGCCTCGGACACGCGTTTCTGGGGCGGTTCCGGCGGGCGATCGTGTGGCACGTGACGGTTCTCGGCGGCGCGGCGGCGCTGTACAGCCTTTCGGACGCGGGCCCGATCGACCCGAGCGGGTCGATCGGCGACGTCGCGGCCGCGGTGCCGCCGGGCGTCGCCCTCCCGATCTCGGTCCTGGTCGGACTCTCGGCGGTGGACGCGTACCTCGTCGCGCGGGCGGAGACCACGGAGGCGGATCGAGCCGGCGAGACGGCGGTCCGGCGGCAGGCGGCCGGCGGAAACGAGGGGGACGGCGACGGGAGCGTCGATCGCGGGGCCGGCGGCCCGCCGGACGGAGCCGGCGGGAGAGCGACGACCGCCGCGCCGGCCGGGAACGCCTCCGCGGCCGTCGAGTGTCCCCACTGCGGCCGGGAGACCGACGCCGACCTCGACTTCTGTCAGTGGTGTACGGAGCCGGTGCCGTGGGGCGACGGCGAGGAGTAGCCCGCCGTCGGCGCCTCGGCGGGGACTCCGACGTGGACCCGTCCCGGTCCGTCCCGCCGGAAGCGGAGCAGTGAAACGGTCGTGACCGTAATCCCGTCAGGACATGCGCTTCGGGACGCTCGCGGCGCTCGTCGCGGCGGTCACCCTCGCGTGTTTCGCCCTGTTGCTCCCGGCGTGCGTGGGGGCCGATCGGATCCGGTCGGTCGTCGGGGATCGCGACCGGCTCCGGCGACGGCTCCGGACCACCGCCCCCTACGCGGGCGGGCTGGCGGTCGTGCTCCTCCTCAACAAGGGGCTTCTCGACCGGATCGAGGCGTTCTCCCGACGGTACGGGCTCCGCCCGACGGAGCTGTTCTACGCCCTCGAGGGCGACTTCGTCGCGACCCTCCAGTCGGCGCTGCCGGACTGGGGACTCTACTACTTCGGACCGATGTACGTGGTCGGCTACGTCGTGGTGCTCGCCTTTCCGTTCGTCGCGTACCTGTTCGCGGCGAACGCCCGGCCGCTGAAGACGCTCGTGACCGCGTACGCGGTCAACTACGCCGCCGCGATCGTCTGTTACGGCGCGGTGTTGGCGTACGGCCCGCGCAACTACCACCGGCTCCCCGGCGCCGACCCGGACGCGGCGCGGGTCGAGGCGCCGCTGCTCGAGGCGTTCCCGGAGGTGACGCGGCTCACCGCGCGGGTGAACGTCGAGACGAACGTGTTCCCCTCGCTTCACACGGCGCTGTCGGTGACGGTCCTCCTCGTCGCGGTCTCGACGCACGAGGAGTTCCCGCGGTGGACGCCCGTCGCGGGCCTGCTCACGGGCAGCATCGTGGTCTCGACGATGTACCTCGGAACCCACTGGGCGATCGACGTGGTCGCCGGGGCCGCGCTCGCGGCCGGGAGCGTCGCCGTCGCCCGGCGGATCGTCTCCCGAACGGGGATCCGAGACGGCTGGTAGTTTCTCACGGCTGATAACTGCGCACGAACGCTCATATACGGTGACGAGAACCGTTCGGGTACGGACGCGAACGACGGACGGACAATGAGCCTGAATCCACGGAGATACGACGTACGGGAACTGCGCTGGCTCGCGGGAACGCGGGCGGGCGCGGACGAGGCGCCACGGGAGCGGCGGCTTCGTCGACCGAACCGGAACCACGCCGAGCAGGCGGCACGCTCGGCCGCGTTCCGGGAGGTCCTCGGGCGGCAACGCGGGCTGCGGCGGGTCGACGACGGGGAGCGCCCCTACCTGCGATCCGTACCGGGCGTGCCGGAGGCGGAGCGGGAGATCGCCGACTGGCTCGGCTATCTCGTCGACGTCGGCGGCCACCTGCGGAGCCGCGACGCGCTGGCGTACTACGCCGAGCTCGGGTGGGTCGCGCCGGCGGTCGCGGACGCGTTGGAACGCCGGCTCGCCGGCTTCGACGCCCCCCGACGCACCCGACCCTTCTCCCCCGCCGACCACCGGATCAGCCTCGTCTCCGTCGTCCGGATCGTTTCGTGTGCGAGTGAACAATGAGCGACGCAGAATCCACGGACACGACGGACTTCGACGACCAGGACGCCCCGACCCCGGTCGGGGTGAAACTCGGCAGCACCCGGACGGTGCTCGACCTCCCCGACGAGCGTGACGGACGCGAGCGACACTCGACGCTCACCTGTCTGGCGACCTACGAGGACGCCATCACGGGCGAGGAGAAGGCGTTGTACGGCCACGACGCCGCGGTGGAGTACCCCGACTCGGTGCGCTTCATGCTCCGGTCGGGACTCCCCGAGAACGACGACGGCGTCGCCGACGCCGAAGCGTTCTTCGAGGCCGTCGTGGACGCTCACGACGTCCCCGCGGACAGCGCGGTCGTCTACGCGGTACCGACCATCGACAACGAGGCCGGCGTCGAGAACCTCAAGGCGGTCATCGAGGGCTCGAGCGTCGGCGAGGCCGCGGTCCGGAGCTTCCCCGAGTCGCTCTGCGGGGCCATCCCCGCCTACGGCGACGGGCTCGACGCGATAGACGAGGTGTTCGTCTCGGTCAACATGGGCTCGACGACGCTCGAGGCCTGTGCGTACCGCCGCGGCGAGCAGCTCTCGCCGTTCTCGACCGGCTCGGTGACGGGCAACGAGGTCGACCGCTGGATCGTCGCCGCCGTCGAGGAGGAGAGCCAGGGCCGCGTCCACATCGACCGGACGACCGCCCGCGAGTACAAGGAGGAGCACGCCGACGTGTACGACTTCGAGCCGTTCACCGACGTGGTCCAACAGCCCGGCGGCGGCAGCCACGAGTTCACCGTCGACCGCGNNGCGGTCGACGTCGTCGCCAACGAGTTCCTGCCCGCGCTCGCGAACGACCACATGAAACCCTACCAGCTCGCGTTGGGTCGCCCGATCGCCGTCACCGGCGGGATGGCGTGTATCCCCGGACTCGCCGAGGAGTTCGAGAAGCGACTCTCGGCCGAACTCGACCGCGAGATCGAGGTCGTCACGCCCGACGACCCCGCGACCGCGGCCGCCGAGGGCGCGGCTCGCATCGCCGAGCGGCTGGTGTAGCGGCGGGACCCACACGCGACCGCTTTTTCGGCGCGACGCTCCCTCAGCGGAGCCGCCGCTCAGGGGGTTGCTCGCGGCGAACGTAGTTCCGGGCGGATTCGAACCGCGAAGGCTCGAATCCGCTCGCCTTCTGGGTTCGAACCGCTGGACGTATTTGCCGCTCACGGTGTTGCTCGCGGCGAAAGTAGTCCCGGGCGGATTCGAACCGCCGTCAATGGCTGACTTCGGGCATCCGGCGGGCGTCTCCGAAGAGACGACCCGTGATCGCGTCTCGGCCCCGAGCGCGGACGGATTCCCTCCAAAGGCCATTATGATTGGCCACTACACCACGGGACTGCGATCGAAGCTAACCGGGCCGGACTCAAGTAGGTTACCTTCCCGCGATCACGCGGGGGAGGTGATGCGTAGATTTATGTAGTTCGAAGAGACGTTCCGATCCAAACGACATGTCGAATCGATCAAACGACGGGCGGAGAGTCGGCGGCGGTTCGAGGCCCCGACGCTCGAAGGGCGAGAAGACGAGTCACGGTTCGCGTCACGGAACCGATCCGTCGGCTCGATCACGCGGCCCCTCGACGAGTGGGCGCTCCACGCGTTCGCCGGGAGTGGTTGGGTTCGGGCGGATCGCGATCTCCGTGTCGGGCATCGCGCTGTTGACCGCCACGAAGATGGCCGACGCGCTGACCACGGGCGTCGGCCTGCGGTTCGTCCCGAGCGTGTACGAAGCGAACCCCATGGTCGACGCGTTGTTTCGTCAAGTCGGGATCACGACCGGCCTGCTCGTGAGTTCGTGTGTCATCGTCGTCGCGATCACGCTCGTCACCGAGGTCGCCTCGATCGCCGTCTCGGTGCGGCGTCGAGACGGTCACCTGGCACCGATCGTCCGTCTCGTCGGATACGGACTCCCCTCGTCGCTTTTCGCGCTCGTCGCCGTGTACAACGCCACCGTTCTCGTCGCGGGGATCAGAGCCGTCGGGCTGTTTTGAATCCGGCTTCGAGTGGTGATACCGTCGAAAACCGGGACTCGATCACTCGAGGTCGAGTTCGTCCGGTGGCTTCATCGGGTTCGCCGAGTCGTCCGCGGTCCGAAGCGTCGGCTTCGCGAACGGGTTCCACGACTCGCTCGGGTCGATGCCGTCGAACGTCCGCTCACACGAGGGACAGACGGGCTCCGTCAGCATCGAGAGGTCGACCGTCGAATCGCAACTCTCACACCGACCCTCGTCGACGCCGAGCCGGAACGCCTCGCGTCGGAGATCGGCCAGGTCGCGTTGGCTCTCCTCAAAGGTCGAGACGTCCTCGATCGAGTGTGTGACGTCGTCGAGACGGGCCTCGAAGTCGTCGGTCGTCTCGAGCAGCCGCTCGAACAGCGCCTCGATCTCGTCGAACTCGCCGTCGACCCACCGCTCGAACTCCTCGAAGTTCGATTCGAGCTCGTGGAACTCCTCGTCTATCCAGCTCTGGAGTTCCCGGTGGTTCGACTCCAGCTCGTCGAGGCCCGCGTCGATCTCGTCGACACGTCGTTCGAGATCCGCGGCGTCGTCACCCGCGTCGGTCTTGAGCTCCTCGACCTGACGGTTGAGCCGGGTCAGGTCGTCGGTGATGCGGTCGGTGAACTGCTCCTGCCGTGAGCGCTGCTTTTCGACGTCCAGGGAGAGGTCGCCGACCTGTCGGCGGAGCTCCACGACCGACTGAGCCACGTCGAACTGGGCGTGAATCGAGCCGCGGAGGTCGTCGAACTCCCGTCGAAGCGACTCCCTCGATTCGATCTCGGGTCGAGCGTCACCCTCCCCCGAGTCGCCGGTCGTCGAATCGTCCGTCGTCGAATCGCCCGTCGCCGACGGGTCGTCGTCGTCACCCTCCGAGTCGTCCGCCGCCGATGGGTCCTCACCCTCCGCCGCGTCCCCGCCCGTCGACGACGTCGGCTCCGACGAGGCGGGATAAAGGGAGGGAGCCGCCGGGTCCCCGCTCACACGCTCCGGCGCGTCGTCGGGGGCGCTCGGGTCGGCCGGCCCGCCGACGGCGTCGGCGTCGGGGGCGAGTCCGTTGATCTCGTCGAGAACCCAGAACGCCGAGACGAGCTGGTTCAACAGCTCCCGTTCGTCGATGTCTCTGGCGTCCGCAGTGTGGGAAACCCACTCCTGAAACGCCTCGGAATCAACGGGCAGGTCTTCTCGCTGATCCCGAGGGTCAGACATAGCTATACGATCTAAGGTATCCGGGCTATTAATTATTTCGTCGTCGTGCGTCGAGCGCCACCGAGCGAGGGGTACACGCCGCCTCCCGGTTGCTCCCGTTTCGATATCGAGGCACGGCGGGACCGGTCGTCGCGGTGTGGGACGACCCCGTCCGGAGCCCGACGTCCTCGCCGGCGGGGACGTGGTCGACGGTGTCCTCGGATCGCCGGAGCGGGCGTCGTCGACCGATAGTGAATGTTCCCAGTAACTTTATTTGCCGCTGATCGTATTCCTCTATATACCAGAAACATGATCCGGCGTCGTCCCCTCGACCCGAGCGATACGTCGGTGACCACGGAGCGGAGCACGAGCGTGGACGACGTCAACATCCATGAGTGACGATGAGACGGCCGACGACGGATCTGCCGACGGGCGGTCCTCGAGGTTCGGAGAGATCTCTTCACGTCTCGACGAGGGGGAGGCGGACGAGAGCGACGAGCGCGATCTGACCGCGGAGGAGGCGGACGACGTCCTCGACTCGTGGGAGTGGATCGACGACCGCGACGACTCGGACGGACCGGCCGCGCCGGACGAGTCCGCCGGGATCGTCGATGCCGGGGACGGGACGGACGACGCGCCGGTCGAGCCCGATCCGCCCCGAGACACGCGGGACGAGTCGTCAGTTCATCCGGCGGACGGCGAGTCCGAAGGGGACGACGAGTCCAAGGGGGACGACGAGAGAGCGTCCCGAGTCTGGAACACGGGCCGGTCCGAGGGGGCCACCGGCGATGCGTCCGAGCCGGACGACGGGGGAGCCGACGCCGGTGTCGGCGGTACATCCGAGGTCGAAACGGACGAGGCGTCCCACGGGGACGACGAGTCACCGTTCGAGGTGGTCGAGTCACCCGCCGACGGACCCGAACCTCCCGCCGGAACGGACGACGATGGGTCCTCGACGTCGGGCGGCGATGGCGACCCGGCCTCGACCGCTCCGCGCGATCCCGACGGCGAGGGCGGGCCGAGCGACGACACCACGACCGATGACGACTCCGGGGAGACCGTGACCGACGACTCCGGAGAGACCGTGACCGACGACTCCGAGGGAACCTCGGCGGATGCCGCTCGTCCCGAGCCGACGTCGGCGGAGGCGGAGGAGCACGCGGGCAAGAAGAGACGGGTCTGGAGTTCCTCGGAGACGACGCGGGACGCGACCTCCTCGGACCGGGACGGCTCTCGGGAGGGATCCGAGCGCCCGACGCCGAGCGAGACGTTCGACGACGTCTCGGAGGACTCCGACGGGTACGAGCCGCCCAGGGGGCTGAACGCGACCCCCCAGACGAGCGTGCTCGTTCAGTGTGGTTCCCAGGACGACCGGAAGGACGCCGCCTGTGACGATCTGCTCGGCCTGTCGGCGGACGGGACGGAGCGGTCGGTGGTTCTCATCCAGTACCGGAAGGTCGACCCGGCGCGGCTGGAGCGGATCGCGGAGGAGTCCCGCCGGACGAAGCTCATCTCCGTCGGGTACTCCCAGACGATCCCCGGCTCGATCGAGGACGAGATCGAGACGGTGAAGATCAACAACCCGAACGACATCACGCGCCTGGGCATACTCGTCTCCGGAACCCTCGACGACTGGTCCTCGGTCGACGGGGAGACCGCGGTCTGTTACGACTCGTTGAACGTACTGCTCAAGTACAAGGACGTCCAGAGCACGTTCCGGTTCCTCCACGTGTTCCTCGGGACGCTCGACGGCGCGAACGCCGTCTCGCACTTCCACGTCGATCCGCTCGCGGGCGACCCACAGAACATCAACACGCTCAAACCGCTGTTCGACGAGGTCGTCTCCATCGACTCCATGGGAGTTCACCTAGAATGACCGGAGCCCCGTCATCGCTCCGGCGGGCCCGGCGCGATCGCCGGATCGAGGGAGGTAACCCGTGAGCGGCGTCGACCGCTCGATCCGCGTCCGGGCGTTCCTCGACCAGTGGTTCGCCGTGTTCCTCCTCGCGGCGATCCTCGTCGCGGCCGTCGGGGGGTGGTGGAGCGTCCAGGTCCACGCGACGCCCGAGGTCGAACGGGAGGAGGTGACCGTCAGCCAGTGGTCGGAGACGACCTCGTTCGAACACAGCTCGGTCATCGTCAACGAGTCGCTGGTGTTCAACGAGAGCGAACGGGTGGAGAACAGGCCGGTGTACTACGTGCGCCTGTCCGACGAGTTGGACGTGACCTACGTGTACGAACACACGGCGGAGGAGGGCTCCGTGAACGTGACGACCGACATGCGGCTGCTGTACCGGGGCGTCGAGGGGGAGGACGTCCTCTGGCAGTTCTCCGAGCCGCTCGCGAGCGAGCGCACGACGGGACTCACCGCCGACGGAAACCACACCGTGACCGCGACGGTGGTGATCGAGGACGTGTTCGAGAACATCAACACGGTCGAACAGCAGTTGGGGACCGCCGGGAGCATCGAGATACAGATCGTGTCGTCGTCGACCGTCGAGGGCACCCTCGGCGGGGAGTCGGTGAGCAGCACGTACGAGAGCACGATGCCGATCACGGTCAACCCACAGACGTTTCGCGTCCTCGAGACGAGCACGATCGACGAGTCCGGCCAGCGGACCGACACGATCGAGCGGCGGGTCGAGCCGAGTACCGCCGAGGCGTTCGGGTCGCTGCTTCTGGTCCTCGTCGGGATCGGCGGGGTCGGCGGGCTGCTCGCGGCGCGCGGAAGCGGGTACATCGACCTCTCGGCCGACGAGCGCGAACTCCTCGAGATCCACCAGCAGGAACAGGAGTTCTCGGAGTGGATCACCCGCGGGACGTTCCCGTCCGAGCGGGACTACGAGGCGACGATCCTCGTCGACGACCTCGAGGGGTTGGTCGACGTCGCGATAGACACGAACAAACGCGTGATCAAGGACGAACAGCTCGGCGTGAGCACCGTGCTCGACGGCGACTACATCTACGTCTTCGTCCGCCCCGACTCGCCCGCCGAGGACTGGCTCGTGAACTACGCGGACATGACGATGGACGAGTTCGACCAGTTCCAGGCCTGAGCGCGGTCGACGGGCGGCACGTGGGACCGCGGATCGGCCGGGCGGTCCGACGGTGAACGCCGGGGGACGGCCGCGACGACGCGGGCGTCAGTCGTCCTCCTCGTCGTCGTTGCCTCTTCCCCTTCCGTTCCCGTTGTTGCCCCTTCCGTTCCCGTTGTTGCCGTCCTCGTCGTCATCGTCGTCGTCGTCGTCATCGTCATCGTCGTCCTCGTCGTCGTCATCGTCATCGTCATCGTCGTCGTCGTCATCGTCCTCGTCGTCGTCGTCATCGTCCTCGTCGTCGCCGCTCTCGGAGTTCTTCCCGTCGATGTCGCCGCCGGCGGAGACGTCTCCCTCCACGGTCCCGTCCACCGTCACGTCGCCGTCGGCGGTCACGTCCCCGAGAACCGTGCCGCTGCTCTCGATCGTCACGTCGCCGGTGGCGGTCACGTCGCCCTCGACGGTTCCGCTTATCGTCACGTCGCCGTCGGCGTCGACGCTACCTCCGACGGTCGAGCCGTTGCTGACGGCGACGTCGCCGTCATCGTTCGTCGTCACGTCACCGGTCACCTTCGAGCCGTTTCCGACCGCGACGTCCCCGTTCGAGACGACGTCGCCGCCGACGTCGGTGTTTTTGAGCTCGCCGACCCCGCCGTCCGCCCGGATCGTACCGCACACCGTCGACGACTTGATCGAGACGTCACCGTCGCTGCCGGAGACCGTTATCACGTCGCCGCCGACCGCCGAGTTCTTCATCGATCCGCCGACGTCGCCGTTCGCGCGAACGGTCCCGCTGACCTCGGCATTGGTGAACGTCCCGATCCCGCCGTCCGACTCGATCCCGCCCGCGATCTTCGAGTTCTTGATCCCGACGTCGCCGTCGCTGCCGGAGACGGTAACCACGTCGCCGCCGACGACCGAGTTCTTCACCGTGGCGACGTCGCCGTTGGCCCGTGCCGTCTTCCCGACCTCGGCGTTCGTGAACGTCCCGATCCCGCCGCTGGCCTCGACCGCGCCCGTGATCGAGGTGTTCTTGATCCCGACGTCGCCGTCGCTTCCCTCGGTGGAGACGACGTCGCCGTCCACCTCCTCGTTGGTCAGACTGATGTCGCCGTCCCGGACGATCGAGTCACGCGCACGCTCCGAGACGGACACCGACACCTGCGGGAGCACCGGACAGCGGTCCGGTCCCGACCGGCGACAGGAGACGGTCGTCGACCGGACCAGTTCGACGGACTCGTTCGGGCTCGACGCGCGGATCCGAACCGACACCTCGTCGGTGACCGTCGATCCGCACGACAGCGTCGCCTGGATCTCGGCCTGCTCGCCCGGACCGAGCGTCCGGCTCGACACGCCGAGGTCGCCGTGGCCGATCCCGAGCGCGCCCGACGAGACCACGGACAGCCGATCGAGCGTGAGCGCCTGGTCGAACCGGTTCGTCAGGGTGAAGATCGGGACGGAGTCGCCGTGGCCGCCCGAGCCGGTCCGCGGCTCGACGCCGAGCAGCGCGTTCTCGTCGCCGGCCGTCTGGAGGTCGAGCCCCCGTCCGCCGGTCACCGACGAGAACGCGCCGGTGCTCTGGATCCCGGCCGCGCTGGCCCCGCCGGCGAGGAGCACGCCGAGGACGGTCCGGCGGCTCACGCCGCTGCCGCCCGACCGGCTCCTGTCTCGGCTACGTTTTCGTCCCATGAGTGGCTCTCGACCGGGGTGATCGAGCCGGTCGCGTTCGGCGAACGTAGCCGCTCCGGAGGTTTAGTATTTCGGTGCTTTCTCGCGGTATCGTCGTGCCTGACCGTCTTCAGGGCGGCTCGTCGATGTCGCCGAGGCGGTACCGACGGTTCTGTATCACCTGGGCGACGGAGGAGGCGAGAAAGACGGCGACGATGACCGCGGCCCAGCCGAGCGGAGGCACCGTCTCCGTCGGGATGAACCCGATCCAGACGCCCGCGAGGACGACGACGGAGAGAAGCGAGAGCCCGACGTAGTAGATCCCCCACGAGATCGACCCCTCGGGAACGACGTCGAGGTAGACGTCGAGCGTGGCCGCCTCGTCGGTGAGTTCGATCTCGTCGCCGTCGTACTCGATCATCCCCGCGTCGGCGAGCCGGTCGAGGTGCGTCTGCTGGAGCGAGGTGTACACGCGTTTGCGCTCGGCGGAGCTGAGCTCCGCGACCGACTTGTCCTGCTCGCGGGCGGCCACCCGCTCCGCGAGGTCCGAGAGCGTGAGCGGCTCCTCCGCCTGCTTACAGAAGTGGATGACGTACCGGCGGCGATGGTTGCTCAACAGGTCGTACAGTTCGTCCTTCTCGGGGCGCGTGTACTCGCGCTGGTCGGTGAGCGACACTCACGACACCTCCGAGGGGGATCGTGCCGGCTCGGACGCCCCGCCGGTCCCGGTCGGCGGAGGCGTTACCGACATTCTGGCACCCCCAGCGAGGCGGGACGAGAGATCGAGGGCCGTCCCGGAGAGAGGGCTCGTTCCAACGGCAGGCGGCGATACGCGCTCCCACACATACTGATACAGAGACTAACGTGACTCAGTATAATTATTCGGGTGTCGAGCCGGGATCACTCGAGTCCGAGCGCGCTCGCGACCGCGTCGGCGTCCGCGACGGTGATCGCGGCCGCGTCCTCGCGGAACGACCGGAACGTCTCGATGTGGTCGTTGATCGTCTCGGACGGCTCGTGTGGCCGAGGCGAAGACGGACGTAGAACATACGAACAGGAAAAACAACTCTGTCCTTCCTCGTGGAACCCGGTACCGAGCAGCGGTATCTCGTGCCAACTGCTCTGTTGACTCGATGGAAACGCTGCTATCCCTGGAGAACGTGAAACAAGATATGGGGCGCAAGAGACCGATAAGGATTCCGTGCCATCGAGCACGTTCTGTTGACTGGTCCATGCGCGAAAGAAGTCGAGCCATGGGCGCTACAGCCCGGATGCCGCGCTGCGCGGCATCCGGGAAAGCCCGAATAGGTGAATCTCTACTTCACGTGCTGGCGTCCCGAGTCACACGATCGCCTCTCCGAACGATGATGAACACTGGTCGGGCAGACAGACGAGGGAGCTGAGGGCCGCCAAACCGGCGGCCCTCAGCGGTCGGTCGGAGCCTTTCTTTAGCATCTGCCATCGCTAGACAGCGACCGCACCGCACACACGTTTCGACCGCCTACCGGCTGTGAAAAGAACAGATCCCCGGACAGTGTAATCATTTTGTCACTAGACGTGGTTTGGTCGGTTAGCAGCGTTTCCATAGGTGCTCATCGATTGTAAAACGAGTGCGATTCCAGACATACACTGTTCGATGAAACAACCGCACGATACACATCTCGGTTTGCAGGTTTTGGTGCGGAATCTCGACTATCTGACGGCTGTAGCGGCTGATAAAGGATACGACTGGGAAGCACTTCGGACGAGGTGCCGTGCTGAAAGTAGCACACCGCTGATTCCGAAACGCGGCCCCAGTTTCCGAGGATGGGCGAGAAACTTACTTATGCATGACCGGGCGTATAATCAGCGTTCGAACGCTGAATCGGTGTTTTTCGACTTACGACTGCGATACGACGAGACGCTGTGGTCGAGAACGAGGTTCGGTCAATTCCGCGAACTTGTCATGAAATCAGCGGTGCGAAATATTGAACGCGCGATCGAGGGAGCACACCGCTGAGCACTGGCGTCTAAACAAGGCCTAGAGAGTGGATGTAGCACAGGAGTTGGGCCATTCGGTCGCGTTAAGTTTGACGTGAATTGTGGTAGACGGCGATGCTTCGAGCCAATTTTGAACTGTCTCTAGCACGGCATTGCTGAAACTATTCGCAAACGATGATGTTCGTCGTTCTATTTCCCAAAAGACACGTTCGATGGCATTCCGATTTCCATGTCGAATGACTTGAAATCGATAGCCGTCTTCAGCGAGTCTTGTCGTCTGTTTATTTGCGGTTGGATAGAGACTCACGTGAAGGATCTCATTCGTCTGTGGATCTACCGCGTCGTACAGCCAGAACTGCTGGCCGTGGAGGCGGATCATCTTTTCGTCAACTGCGAGTTGATCCTCGGAGACGGTCGAGATCGGCTGTAGATCGGCTTTATGAACCCAGTTATGGATAGTGACGTGACTCCGATCGATCCCAAACAGTTCAAGATGCTTACTTACCTCACGTAGTGACATACCGGCTAAGTGACAGCGGATCCCTACTTCAATCGCCCAGCGCGGCGTTCGATCTCGCTCCACAAACGACAAGTCGATCCACGCGGTACGTTCGCTGAGGCGCTCGGTTTCGGCCATAGGCACTCTGAAGTCGAGCGCCTCATTCTCTAACTTAACGCGACGGGCCATTCCTGCCAAATACTAAACTATCCTATATAATATGCGTATAAAAAATAAAGAGAGCAGGATCTCAGTCATCTGAACCCTCTATGTCTGCGAATATGCTGACTGTTCCATCCAATTGTTCGGGTATCGGCTCTTTCTCAGTAGTGTCTTCGCGCGTGTCAACGACCGCGCCGATATGAAGACTCTCTCCGGGGTTGATCGTCCGATCTTCTTTCTTGTCAATTTCGTGGTCTATGCGGCCATCAACAAGCGTACTTCCAGTAAAACCGGTCGAAACCAAATCAGGCCGAACCTCTTCCAGCGACTTGTCCATATCACTCGGGAGTGGACTCACCCAAGTGACGATGACGGCGCTTTCATCATCGCTGACAGCATAGTCCCATCCCCCCGGTGGATCATCGTAGTCGCCTTCCTCAACTGCGTATTGATTGTTGAATCCGACTACGACGCTCTGTGTCCCGTTGTTTGTCACCTCAAGTAGGCGATCAATTGCTGTGATCGCGTTCTCGTTAACACCTCCACCAGATGAATTTGTTTCCTCACCAGTGATGTCAATCTCAACGGTTCCATCCTCGGGCACAGTCACATAATCGGCGTTTGTACTGTCCGGAAACGGAGTGATACCGAGAAACGCATCGGCATCACCGGCGGTCTCAACGGCGACCGTCCGTTCGGCTTCAACAGTGTTGAACGCTCCCGTTCCAAGGAGGGCACCGCCCCCGACCACTACTCCCCCCAAGCCGATAAGGACGGTTCGACGGTTCACGTTTTGCTTCCAAGATGGTTGAACACTTTGTATTGGGGGGCTTGGGATCTCTTCGAGCGGTAGTTTCTGCTTCAAGCACTCCTTTCGAACCCGTTGGGAGTGCTAAATAGCGCGTTGAGCCTTGTTTAGACGCTCCTGACGGCTGCGGTTAGTTGCCCTGTTGAGTGAACCGAATCACTCCGAGAGTAGCTCTCTATCAGATCTCGTTCTGGACAACGACTGTAGAATACGATCTGGACCGCGTCTAAACAAGGCCTGCGCGTTGTATTCAGCACGCCGTTATGAGCATTGGCACAATCTAGTAGAACTCTCAGCGGTACATTCGCAACCCTCATCGACCGGCTGTTTCATCCGATGATGTGTCTAAATAATAGGACTTCAACAGAGTCAAACTGTTCGAATACAGTTCCGATTATCACGGCCGCTCTCTCTGTGGCGGTATACATGGCTGGCAGCACGGCGTCGCTTTTATATCGCGTGCGTTGTTCTCAGCGATCGTCTTTTGATTTCGTTCAGGGCAAGTGAAACCCGAACAAAACCTTTAATACTCTTAACGCTCGAAACCAGCGTTAGCCAGTCCATCCTTCCCCAACCACTATATCTTGGAGCAACTGTACCGTATCGAGTCCCTGAGTGAATGGATTACCTGACGTATTTGTATCGTCTCGTATTCGTTGTTTAGGATCTACTGAGACACCGAACGTGCTGAATGAGCTATAATCAAGCTGTAGCGTCACATTGAGCTTTTCACCAGGACTAATATCCACTTGTCCTGCCGGATCTTCACTACTGTTGCCGCCATTGGGTGAGATCTGTGGACGGCCGCTCCTGTCCTCAGCTAGGAATCGATACATGTACTGAGTCAGTTGCTCGCTTATATTGTTTGTCTGGTCAGTTACCGCGGAGCCGTATCCTCCCTCATATTTGAATGCCACATCGTTTACGGTTTTGAGTCCAGTGTTTCGAAGCCTGAGGATGTTCGTAAACTCGTAGGTGTCGTACTCAAAGTCAACGGCCTTCCGAACGATCACGTCTCCGTTCGTATTCTGGTCGCGTGGATTGACCGTTGCGACTGGAATATCAGCCGTGCTTATATCTTGGAGCCCACCAGATCCGTCGAAGAAATCACCCTTCGAATCGAAATCCACGTACGATTCGCCGTGTGAACCCGGCGACTGTGTGACAGTCCCGTCGTCTGCAAACGCATCGCCGGCTTCCACAACGAGGCCGTCTGCCGCGACGACGCGAAGATCACTGTTGGGGTCAGTCGAGGAACTGAACGCTGCTGACGTGAACGTCGCACCGCTCCCGCTGGCGAGGAGTCCGAGTCCCGAGAGGGTTTTTCTCCGAGTGAAGTCCATAAGTTCGGCTTTCGAATGTCGCGTGCTGGAGCAGCACGGCTCCAGCGCGCAGACGTAGATGTTTATTTAGGGTGAGACGTCGTTACCATCCTCGACGCCAACTTTTATCGTGTCCACGAGGTCGACAGTGGCCGTCTGCTGTTGGAACGGATCCCCCGTAATGCCGGCCGCGGTTTCGAGCGCGTCCTCGTGCGTTTTCGTATTGTAGTCGACGTATATCTGCTCAACGTTGCCTGGGGAAACCGTGACGACGTTGTCTACCGTCGGTGGAGACGCCGTTGGGTCATCCGTCGAGATCTGAGTGTCGCTCGAATCGAAGAACCGGAACGTCTCAACTGCCTCTGTTTCGGTCACCTGTGTGCCGCCGGCGCCAACATCCGGACCGAACGTCGGGAACCGGATCGCGATATCTTGGCTGCTGTTCGTGTCGTTTCTGACTTGGAAGACGCCGTTGCTCGAATCGCCGATTTTGTCGTCAGCACCGAGCGCAACGGCCGTTTCCAGGAACAGATTGCCATCAACGGCGTCATTGATCGCGGCTGCAGGGACGTCACCCGGAGTAATATTCTCTAGCCCTGCGTTGGTGTTTCCACCGAACAGTGAGTTACTGTCCTGATCTTGGAGTGTTTCGCCATCTGGAGCGGTCGAAGCGGTCGGATCGAATGTGTCGCCCGCGCTACTTCCGTCGCGGAACAGAATCCCCGGCTCAAGTGTGAGCTTTTCATCAACCACGACCCGCATGTCTGAGCTTGGGTTGACTGAATTGTTGAACGCTGCGCTCGAAAAGACCGCGCCGCTCCCAGTTGCCAATGCTCCGAGGCCGAGTACCATGCTGCGTCGTTTAACCATGTGGCTTCCACCTACTCACCCCATGACAGGATACCCACTTAGTATTAGGTTACTTGAAACGATCGAAGGGCGGGCTTGAACCCCGGATCGAAGCCGAGACCGGCTTCAAGCCGGGCTTGAGAGGGCGCGATCTTCGTATTTAACCGATAGACTGCGGCGGGGTGGTGCTCGAAAGTGGAGAATCCACGAGTCACGGTACCACACGCGACCGTCCGGGCGTCCCGGCCCCTCAGCTATCAGTCACTCCTCGTCGATCGCGGCGACCTCCAGCACGACGCTTGACGCGTCGGGAAGCTCCTCGAGGTCGCCCGGCGGATCGTCGGGGATCAGGTTCACGACCATCCCGAAGCTGACCGCGTCGCCGGACTCGAACGTCTCGTCGGAGCCGGCGAACATGGTCGTGCGCCCCTCGTCGTCCGTCCCGGTCGGCTCGTCGGCGGAGACGATCCGGAGCGCCTCCGCGACCCCGACGCTCTCCGCGTCGGGGTCGTCGCCCGTCGCGGCAAAGGAGAAGGCGAGTCGGTCGTACGGCACGTCGCCGTTGTTCGTCACCTCGACGAGGTCCTCGAACCGCGAGATCGACCGGCGGTTCAGCTTCGTTATCTCGATCTCGTCGACCTCGCCGTCGTCGTCGGTCAGGACGTACTCCTCGCCCGCGCGGCCGGGCGTGAGCGAGAGTTCCGAGGTGACGACGATCCGGAGGTCCGCGGCCGCGGCCGTCCCGGAGAGGAAGGATGCGGAGCTGACGACGGCGCTGCCGAGCGCCATCGATCCGAGGCCGAGCGCGGTCTGTCGTCGTGTGGGCATTATGTGTGGGACACGGGCGTGCGTCTCGTACACACCTTCGCCGCTCGAGGGCTTTGTATTGACGGGCTTTCCGTCGTCGGCGCGTCCCGTCCCGTTCGAGGCCGCGGTTCAGCCCCATCGATACGCGATTCAAGCCCGTCGATACCGAGATTCAGCCGGTGCTTGGGGCGGTTCAAGCGACTCAATACAAAGTGGGTGGGGGTACATGGTGTAGATATGGCTAACAGACGCAGCGTCCTGATCGGACTGGGCGGATTGGTTGCTGGCGGCGGCGCGATCCTGGGTACGGGCGCGTTCACGACAGTGGAGGCACAGCGGACGGTCAACGTCCAGACGACGGGTGACGCAAGCGCGTTCCTCGGGCTCTCGCCTGCGGATCGTGACGGAAGTGGAAACAATGAGTACGTTCAACAGTCGGGTGGTGACGATGACCAGACAGTCGAAATTACCCTAGAGAATCCGAATGGTACTGGCAACAACGCGAGCGGGCTCAATGAAAGCGCGATAACGGTCTTCCGAAACCTAGTGACGGTTACAAACAACGGTACACAAGACATAACCTCACTTGAGCTACAGTTCATTAGTGAGGAAAATGATAATCTCTCTGCTAGCGAGATAGACGATGTATTTAGCTTCACCGTTTCACCAAGCGGATACGGAAACAACGGCAGTCAATCGACTATAGCTAACGATCCTGACGATGATGACACGGGAGCAGACATATTAGGTTCAGGTACGTACCGTGATGGCAGTGCCCTCACACCGGGGCAGTCAATCAACTTCGGAATTCAGATCGACCTGCTCGACAGTGGAGTTACCGAGATTCCGGCAGATAGTAGCTTCACGCTTCAGATAACCGCTGAAACCGCGAACAGTAACTAGTAGCCAATAGCCTCGGTTCATCGCGGTCTCAGCGGAACTCGTTCGTTCCGGGCGTCGTGGTCGACAGTCGACGGCGGCCCGGCGTCACTGCTATACGTAGTTGTGACCAAGGCAGAGACGGTCGGTACCAGTAATCAGATTCCATGGGTCGAAAACGTAGCCGAGATCGCTCGCGTGGCGGGTCGGGCGGAATCGTGAGCCGCCGCAAGGTCATCGGCGCGCTCGCGACCGGCGGCATCGGCGCCGCGGCGCTCCAAAGCACTGGCGCCTTCAGCACGGTCGACTCGCAACGGGACCTCAGTGTCGTGTCGACTGACGACGACGAGGCGTTTTTACGCATTACCGGCGGACAGGCGGGCGGATCCGACGGGGACACCGTCACGCTGTTCGAGTTGACGAACCAGTTCGACCAGCCGCTGACGACGATCTCGGCGACGGTCGTGAGTTCGGGACCGCCGATCGACCCGCAGACGATACGGACGCCTGCCGAGCTCCCGCCGGGTGGATCCGGCGACGTTCAAGCGACGGTCGACTGCGACGCTACCGGCGCGGTCGAGATACGGTTCGTCGCCTCCAACGCGAACCAACGCGTCGAGTTCACGCGGACCGCGCAGGTCGCGTGCGAGAACTTCAACGTGTGTGCCCCCCGAGAGCGTCCCTCCGGGTGCGTCGTCAACGAGGTTCCGAAGAAGTCCACCGACTGTACCGTCGTGATCGACAAGCCGAATCAGGTCAGAGAGCGGATCACGGGCAACACCACGATCGGCGGTGCGGCTGAGTTCCACTCGAAAAGCCAGATCGACCTGACGCTCAGGGGGAACTCGGAGATCCGAGAGTATCTCAAGGTCGATACGCCGAGCCAGATCGGCTTGGATCTCGGCGGCAACAGTCGCGTCCGGGGCGTCCTCAAGGTACGGAGCAAGTCACAGCTCGATCTCGACGTCTCGACGCGTGTCGGGGGCGGGATCTGCGTCGAGGACGCCGGAGAGGTGACGCTCACGCCGCGTAACGCCACGATCGACGGCGAGGTTTCGCTGACCTCCAACGATCAGGTGACCGTCGATAGCTTGAAGAACGCGACGACGGGCCCGATCACGATCGACGCCTCCGGTCAGGTGAAGTTCGACAAGGCGCGGAATTCGACCGTGGACGGACCGGTGTCGGTGACCGCGGCCGGCCAAGTCAAGCTGGACGAACTCGAGGCCGTCTCGACCGGTCCGATCACGGTCGACGGCAAGGGGCAAGTGGACGTCGTCACCGGGCGTGACACGACCGTCGACGGGGCCATCGAGGTCACGGACGCCGGCGGGCAGATCACGCTCGATCTGGCGGCGACCGAGATCGCCGAGGGCGTTTCGTTGGCCAACAAGAGCCAGGTAGACGTGTCGCTGACGGACGGGTCGACCGTCGGATCGGCCGTCGACATCGACACCTCGAGTCAGGTGAAGGTCGACCTGACCGGCTCGTCGATCGAGGACGATCTGGACATCGAAACGAAAAGTCAAGTCGAGGTCGACCTGACGGACAGCCAGATCGATGGGACGGTTACGATCGAGTCGCAGAGCCAGGTCGACGTCAGACTGGATAACTCGTCGATCACCGGCGACCTCTCCATCTCGACGCCGAGCCAGATCTCCGTCTCCGACTGTTCGGCCGTCGAGGGGACGGTCACCCCACAGAGGGCGTGTCGATAGACCGAGAGCCCGAAGTCGGACGCGCCGGACCTCGCCTCCTCTCGGGCCTGGAGACGCCCGCCTCCCGCGGAGTTCGTCACGACCGACGCGAGCGCGACGAGCCGACTCCGTCGACGAACCGGGAAAGCGTCCGCTTGATCGGCCCCTGAGGAGGAGATGCGCCCACGGTCGCCGTCATCCCGTCTCGGTTCCCCCGCGCTTATGTCGCCGACGGCACAAAATCGGGCACGAACCGGATGCCCCGCGACCCTGACGCGACGGTCCTGATAATCGAGGACGACCGCGAGGAGGCCGAGTCGTACGCCGGCTGGCTGGACGACTACGACGTCCGACTCGCCGCCGACGGCGAGAACGCGCTCGCCGGACTCGACGGCGACGTCGACGTGATCCTGCTCGACGGCGACCTGTCGGATCCCCCGAGCGAGGAGCTTCTCGGGCGGCTCCGCGCCCGCAGCCTCGACTGTCAGATCGCGCTCCTCTCCGGCGCGCAGGTCGGATCGGACGTGCTCCGGCTCGACATCGACGAGTACGTCCCGCGGCCGCTGAACCGGGAGGAGCTCCGCGAGACGGTCAGGCGCCTGGCGGACCACGGAGCCGTCGCGGGAAGCGTCGAGACGTACCTCTCGCTCGTGTCCCGACGGCGACGGATCGAGGCCCGCCGGAGCGACGAGGACCTGACCGACGACGAGCGCTACCGGGAGCTGACCGGCGAGATCGCCGCTCGACGCCGACAGATAAGCTCGCTTCTCGAGCGGATCGACGACCCGGTCACGCGGTCCGGAGAGCGGCCCGCGGATCCCCTCGGGGACGATCGGCCCGAGGGGTACTCGGGAGCCGACGCGGACGACGGCCCGTTCTACCGGGTCCGGTCGGCGGAGTTCTACGGGCTCTGGCTCGTCGCGGCGCTCACCTACGGCGTCGGCGACGTCGTGTCGACGCTGTACGCGACCGTCGCGGTGCCGGGACTCATCGAGGGGAACCCGGCCGTCAGCGTCCTCCTCGAGAACTTCGGCGTCCCCGGCTTCCTCCTGTTGAAGCTGCTCGTGTTTCTGGTGTTGATCTCGGTCAGCGTCCAGGGGGCTCGCGCCCGCGAGCGCTTCTCGTACTACTGGCCCCCGGTGTTGGCGACCGGGGTCGGCGTCCTGTTGACCGGGTGGAACCTGCGGCTGGTGATCGGAGCGTGACGGCGGGTCCCGCTCGGGTCGCGCCGACCGACGAGGAGACCGCAGCGACGGTCAGAGCCACTTGCGGATCCGTCGTCGCAGGCCGTCGACGAACGTGACGTCCCGGTCGCGGTCGCGGAACCGGAACGGCTCGAGTCCGACCGCGAGCACGTACACCGTCGTGACGACCACGAGTATCACGGCGTCTATCGCCGCGACGGCGACGAACGGATGGATGTCGTGAAGCGAGAGGATGACCGGCGCCGGGAGGAACTGGACGTACTGCCACTCGGAGACCGACCTGACGTACGCGCCCGTCTCCTCGGGCGCGTGGATGGTGACGGTCGTCGAGGCGGTTTCGCCGCGGCGGGCTACGAGCGAGCTCTGGGCGACGTCGACGCCCGTGCTGGCCGCGTCCACGGTCGCGATCCGGGGAATGAACCCGTCGTTGCTGAAGTTGTAGGTGTACTCCACGGAGCCGCCGCGCTCGATGACGGTTGGGCTGGAGCTCGGCGTCTGCGAGCTGACGATCGTGATGTCGTTGGTTCCGGACGGGATCACCATGCTCGCGGTCGCCGGGACGGTGATGAGGAGGAGGATGGCGATGAGGACGAGGACGGCGCTCGTCTCGCCACGCCGGTCCCGCGAGCGGTCGTCGCGTCCCGGCCGCCCTCGGCCGCCGACCATCTCGGCGACGAGACTGTACGCCAGCAACCCCAGTCCGACGAACACCATCGACGAGCCGGCGTTCCCGTCGGCGATGCCTCCCAAGCCGGGGATGCCGGAGAGCGCCGATGCCGCGGCCGAGAACCCGCCCTGGAGGAGCAGAACGACCTGTCCGATCCGTGGGATCACCACGACGTCGCCGCCGACCTCCAGCGCGACCGCGACGATCTGTGACTCCTGTACCGGCGGCTCGGGACCGTCCTGGTCGGTGAAGGGGTTGGCGTCGCCCCGCGTGATGTAGCCTTGCTCGGTCTCTCCGACGACCCTGTGAGTCGTCAGTCCGCCGCCCTGGAGCTGTTGTGCCTCGAAGGTGACGACGTCCCCCTCGTCGATGTCGCCGGCTATCGCGGGCGGAACCGCGACGAACCCGTCGCCGGGAGCCATGTTGGCCGGCTCGGCGTTCATGCTGCCGGTGAGCACGAAGCCGAGAACGATCGGCTGGCCGAGCTGCTGGCCGACCAGCATGACCACGACGAGGACGACGAGAACGGCCGTCACGGTGGATCCGGCCGCCGATCGGAGGTTCATTCTGTATCGGGTTTCCGTTCACCCGGCGTACGGCCGCCAGACGTATAGCTCGTTCGCCGGACGTTACGTCCGTGCTACCGGCGGGACGCGGCGGTCGACGAGCAGGAAGACGTGAACGACGAGGAACGCCAGCGCGTACCCGAGGAAGTGAACGTAGACGTTGATTCGGGGACCACCGGGCGTCGGCCTCGGGAACCCCGCGATCGGGTAGGCCAAGAGAACGACCGCGCAGACGCCGAGGAGTTCACTGTATCCGGGGGTCGCGAGGGCGTGACCGACCGTCCCCCGAAGCGTCCGCGACGAGCGCCGTGCCGCGGCGTGGCCGTACGGGATCGCGACGACGATCCCGATCGCCGCGAGCCCGATCGCCGTGACGGACGGCGGGAGCACGAGGGCGACGATGTAGCTCGTCGAGGCGAAGAACAGCGCGGGACCGTATCGCGTCCCGTCGGCACCGAAACAGTCCTCGGCGACGGTCACGAGCACGACCGAAACGTATCCCAAAAGCGCCATGTTGATCCCGGAGAACCCGAACCCGACGGCGTCCCGTGGGATCGCCAGGTTCAGCCCGGACAGGACGAACGGGAAGGCGAGAAGGAACGTCACAAACGAGGTGAAAAAGAGCCGTCGGCGACCAGCGACGACGCTGAGCCGGTACGCGACGGACGCCAACAGAACGAATCCTACGAGGTTGCCGGCGAGGTGTGTCGGCGTCAAGTGAACGTAGTGTGCGGTGAACGCCGTCACCACCGTCGGCTCCGTGTACGAGAAGGCGTACGCCCGCCTCGCCTCGATCGGGAGCGCAAACACCGCGACCAGGACGAACGGAACGACGAACAGGACCGACAGATCCCCGATCCGTGCTCGACGGGCGCGTTCGACCGCGTCGAGGTCGGAGGCAGCCGGATCGTCCGACGTGAGATCGGAGCTCGAGACGCCCATACACGCCGGAGCCGCCGTGACGCTATAACCGTTGAGCGTTCGTTATCAGGAGTGATATTCACGGAGGACGTCAACGTACGCCGGCGAATCGAACACGACACGCCGACTCGAGACGTCGCGAGAACGTCTATCGACCGGAGCTGCCCCCCGCGGACGCTGCCGCCGGAGCGGAGTGCGGCGGTCACGGCGCGGGGTCGTCCCGACGCGGACCGGACCGACCGCGTTTCGGGACGGATCGGGACGAGGCCGCTACGACTGACGGCGGGCCACCGCGGCGCCGGCCACGGCGATGAGGGCCAGGATCAGGATCACGACGATCACCGTCGTGTCGAGACCTGCCGGCTCCTCGTCAGGATCGTCCGTCGTGCCGTCGTCCGTGGCTTCGTCGTCTGCCGTACCGTCGTCCGCGGCTCCGTCATCGGCCGTGCCGTCGTCCGCGGCTCCATCGTCTGCCGTACCGTCGTCCGCGGCTCCGTCATCGACCGTCTCCACCACGAGGTCGGCGGTCGTCGTGTCCGACTCGCCGGCGTCGTTGGTGACCGTCAACTCGACCGTGTACTCGCCCGTCTCCTCGAACGTGGTCTGTGCCGTCTCGCCGGTGAGCGTGTCGCCGGCGGCGGACCACTCGTAGGAGACGATCTCGCCGTGCTCGTTCTCGGAGTCGCTTCCCGAGAGTTCGACGGTGTCTCCGGGCTGGATCGTGTCCGGAGCCACGTCGATGGCGGCCTCCGGCTCGCTCACGGCACTCACCGTGAACACGGAGAAGCCGGGCGTCTCCGCCGTGACGACGATCGTCTCACCGCTCGCGTCGACGCTCGTCTCGAGCGGTTCGGACTCGCCGTCGACGTTGCGGAACGCGCGAAGCTCGTCGGGAGTCGCCCCGACCTCGTCGAGCCGACTCCGTGAGACCGTGAACTCGATCGTCGCGGCCGTGTCGGCCGACTCGCCGGACACGCTGATGTCCTGTACCGCCAGGGCGGATCCGGGCGTCGGGACGGCGTCCGTGTCCGGATCGATGTCCGACACCTGGACGTCGCCGACCGACTCGTCCGTCTGGAACGTGATCGTATCGACGGTGGAGACCGTCTCGAACTCGGCGACGGGCTGCGTGCTTCCCGGACCGCTCAGCGGGGTCGCGACTTCCGTCGCGGTCACGTCGACTCCCTCGAGCGATTCGGGGGGTGCCGGCGGTTCGGCGTCATCGGCACCGCCGCCACCGCCACCGCCGCCGGTCGGCGCGTCGTCATCGTCGTCGGCATCGTCATCGTCGTCATCGTCGGCGGCAGTGACTTCCAGCGTTCCGATGGGCGTTCCGTCGACCTCGACGTCGAAGTCGCCGGTCTCGGTCGGCGTGAACGTGAACTCGACCTCGGTTTCGCCGTTCGCATTGACCGAGACGGGTTGAGTGTCTACCGCCGTTCCGTTGAGGGTGAGCTCGAAGTCACGTCCGCCGTCCGCTTCGCCAGTGTTTTCGATATCCACGGTCGCCGTCACTTCGGTCCCCTCCGTGACTGAGGAGGGAAGGTCCCCGCTCCCGCTCACCACGCCGAGGTTCGACTGCCGCTCGGTCACCGCCAGCGTGCCGACCGAGGTCCCGTCGACCTCGACGTCGAAGTCACCGGTCTCGGTCGGTGTGAACGTGAACTCGACCTCGGTTTCGCCGTTCGCATCGACCGAGACAGTTTGGGTGGTGATCGTCTCTCCGTCGAGGGTGAGATCGAAGTCACGTTCGCCGTCCGCGCCACCAGTGTTTTCGACATCCACGGTCGCACTCACTTCGGTCCCCTCCGTAACGGAAGTCGAACTCAGACTCCCGCTCACCACGTTGAGTTTCGGCTGTGGATTCTCGACGGCGATTGCGAACTGTGAGAGGCTATCGGTCGTCGCCTCGTAGATGTAGTCGGTCTGTTCCTCGCTCACGAGCTCGGTTCCGCCGCTGACCGGTTCGTAGCTGGTTCCGTCGTACCGGAGCAGCTGGACCTCCTCCTCGCTAGCATCCGCATCCGCGAGCGCGGCCTTACTCACACGGAACGTGAAGGTGTTGTTCGCAAGCGAGCTCGCCGAGAGGTTCGACTTCGTCGCGGAGACGTAGCGGATCGCTCCGTACTCCTCCGAGTCGATTTCCGGGCCGAAGGCGTCGGATGACCCGTCGATGCTGAGGTTGAAATCATTGCTCGTCTCGACGTACGGCTGCGTGCCGGTCACTTCCGCGTCGGCGTCCGGGTACGGACTAAAGGACCGGTCCGGCTGAAGTCCGGGGTTGACGTTATCGTACGAGAGATCGACGCTGCCGTACTCGACGGTGATGATCGTCTCGGAGTTCGAGAGGAACACCGAGGCACCAGGCTGGCGTGGATCGGTCGTGATGACGTTCAGCGAACCGTACTTCGGCCCGGGAATCTGCGGAGTCAACTCGACCGTGACGGTCGTCGATTCGCCCGGTTCGAGGACGTCGGCACCCGTATCAGTCACGGTGAACTCGTTGCCGAAACCACCGGACGCGGCGACGGCCCGAAGGGTCACGTTCGCGGTCGCGCTGACGTCGTTCGTGACCGTGAGCTCACGCGTGGACGTGTCGCCGAGCGACGTCGAACCGAACTGGAGCGCGCCACTGCTCACTCTGAGTTCGGGCGTCTTGCCCGTCCCGGAGAGATCGACCTCGAGCGTTCCCTCGTCGGGGTCGTCGCTCCGGACGAGTACGGTTGCTGTCTGTGCGGTGCCGTCCTTCGCCTCGGCGACGTCGTCCGTCGGCGGCGCGAGCTCGACGGTCACCTCGCTGCTGGTTCCGGGCGCGATCGTCAGCGGCGAGTCATCCGAAACGGCCGGGTCAGTCACCTCGAACTGGTCTGAGTCGACCCCGGCGAGCGCCAGGTCGGTGACGTTCAGTGGCGCGTTGCCGTCGTTCGAGACCGTGACCGTCTCGGTCGTCGTCGTTCCGAGCCGCGTCCGCTCGAAGGTGAGACTGCTCGTGTCCAGTTCGATGTCCTGTTCGACCCCGGTCACGCCGAGGCTGGCGGTCGTCGTGTCACCCTCCGCCGTTTCGATCTCGAGCTGTGCGGAGGCGGCCCCCGTCACCGTCGGAGCGACCTCGACGGCGAACTGCTCCGAGTCGCCGGCGGCAACCGTCCCGGTCGGAAGACCGTTCACCGAGAAGGCGGATGCGTCGTCACCCGTTATCGAGACGCTCTCGATCTCGAGTGGGGCGTCTCCGCTGTTGGTGAAGGTGAAGTCGGCGTCTTCGGTGCTTTCGATCTGGACCTCACCGAAGTCGTACGCGGACGGCGAGAGCGACGCGTTGGCTTCGACACCGGTGCCGTTGAGATCGAACGAGCGGTCTTCGTCGTTCGATGTCAGCTCGAGCGTACTCTCGAAGTCGGTAGTGTCGTCCGGTCCGAAAGCGACGTCGTACGTCGTGCTCTCGCCGGGGTCGAGTGAGGTCGCTCCCCCACTGACCACGGAGAAGACGTCGGATCCGGTGGTTGGAGCGTCGAGTTCCAGTGTCGCGTTGCCGTCGTTGCTGACGGTGAACGAGCGCTGTTCCGAGCTACCGTTCCGAACGTCCCCGAACGTTCCGTTCAGATCGTCGGTAACGGACAGGTCGGGCGCGATGCCGTCTGCGGTGAGTTCCACCGTCGTGTCGCCGGCTGGGTCGTTCGTGTCGAGCGTGAGGTTCGCCGTCCGTTCGCCCGATTCGGTCGGCACGGCGGCGACCGAGACGGTCCGACTCGCGCCGGGGACGACGCTGGATTCGTCATCGGCGATTCCGCTGGTGACGTCGAACCCGTCCTCGTCGGCTCCATCGATCGTGACATCGTTTATCTCCAGCGTCTCACCGCCGTCATTCGTGATCTCGATCGTCGCCGGGTCACTGCTCTCGTTGACCGGGACCTGACCGAACTCGATCGCGCTGCGATCGACCGACGCGTCCGGTGCGGATCCGACACCGACGAGCGATATCTCAACGGTGTCCTCGTCCGGATCGTTGGTTTCGATCGCGAGCGTCGCGGTCCGCTCGCCGAGCGTGTCGGGGTCGAAGTCGACGGCCACGGTCGACGAGTCGCCGCCGGAGATGTCGTCCGTCGGCTCGTCCGTGACGCTGAAGGCGGCCGTCTCGTTGTCGGTGATCGAGACGTCCTCGACGGTGAGGTTCGTGCCGTCCTGGTCGTTGGTGATCTCGAGGACTCCGGTCGCGTCCTCGTCGGAGACGGTGTTCACGTAGCCGAAGCCGACGCTGCTCTCGTTGACGGCGACGTTCGGCGGCGTGGCGTCGCCGGACAGGGAGACAGCGAACTGGCTGCTCCCGGCGACGGCACCGCTCGCCGCGAACGTCACGGTCGCCGAGTGGCTCCCGTCGTTGCCGTCCGGGTCGAACGTGATCGTGACGTTCGTCGACTCACCCGCCCCGAGCGAGCCGGGGATCGATCCGACATCGAACTGTCCGGATCCACTACCGGTCGTCGAGCTCCGGAAGGCGGTGAGTTCCTCCGTACCGTCGTTACTGAGCGTAACGGTCCGAGTCTTCGAGTCCTCCTCGCCGATCGTTCCGTAGTCGATGGTGCTCGAATTGCCGACGAGACTCGTACGTTCGGCGTCTCCCCGGACTCCGAGGCTGATCGTCTCGTTGTTCGGATCGTTCGTATCGAGCGTGAGGTCGGTGCTCTGCTCGCCCGGGCTCGATGGCGTGAACCTGACCGGGAGATCGCGCGTCTCGCCGGGCTGGATCGTGACTGTGCCGGGCGAGCCGACGAGCTCGAAGGGTGCGGCGGACGGAATCGCGCCTGTCGTGTCGATCTCGAGCGTCGCGTTGCCCGTGTTCTCGATGACGGTCGCGTTGGTCGCCGAACCGCCCACCGCGACGCTCCCGAAGGTGAGGTTGGCTTCCGTCGGCTCGGGCCTGACCTCGACGGTCGGCGTGAGAGTCGTCGCAGAGAGAGCGATCGTTCCGTTATCGACCGCGTCGTCGTCCGTGGTGAACGTGAGATCTGCGTTGGGCGAGGTTCCCGTCGACGTCACGTCGACCGTGACGAACTCGGACTCGCCGGGGTCAAGGTCGATACTCTCACCCTCGTCTTCGACGGCGAAGGTACCGCTCGTTTCGTCGTCCACCGTCGGCGTCACCGCGAGGGTGTCAGTCCCGGTGTTCTCCACGAGAACGCTCGCGCTCTCAGTCGATCCCTGCGTGATCTCGCCGAACGAGTACTCGCCGCTCGGCGAGAGCAGCAGTTCGCCGCCGGACCCGGTTCCGCCCGCCCCCACGGTCACCGTCTCGTTGAACGGATCGTTCGGGAACAGCCGCAGTTGGCTGCCGTATGTCCCGGCTTCGTCGGGCTCGAACGTCACGCCGATCGTGTCGTTTTGGCCGGGCGCGATCGTGATCGTGCCGGTCTCGTTCCGACTGAACCCGTCACCCATCGATTCGGTCGGAATCCGGAGGTCGCGGTTTCCGGTGTTCTCTATCTCGACGGGCTCCGTTGGGTCGTCTCCGAGGTCGGTGTCACCGAACTCGATGCTGCTCCGGTTGACGCTGATTCCCGGCGCGACGCCGGTGCCGGAGAGGCTTACCTCGCGGACCGGGTCGCTTGGCGTGTCGGCGCGGAACCGTAGCGTCGCCGACGCGTCACCCCGCTCCGTGGGAGCGTACGCGACGGTTATCGTCCCGGAGTCGCCGGCTGCGATCGAACTCGGAGCCTGCCTGACCTCGAACTGGCTCGCGTCGGTGCCGGTGACGCTCGCCCGCCCCAGCGAGATCGGTCGTTCGCCGTCGTTGTCGACGGTCACCTCGACCGTTCCGGTGGTTTCGCCGGCGGGCGTGGCACCGACCTCACCGAAGTCGGACGACTCCGGTACGGTGAGCGGGTCGGTGACCGTGATCTCGACGGTGTCGCGCTCGTATGCCACCCCGTCGTCTCCGCTCTTCGTCACGACAGCCGTGTACGTGCCGCTCTCGCGAACCGTCGTCTCGGCCGTTCCAACGGGACCGGTGGAGACCCGCCGATTTCCGATGGCGACCGTCGCGTCCTCGACGCGATCTTCTCCATCGGTTACGGTGAAGCTGATAGTCTCGCCAGACGTGACCGTCGTTGACGACGCCGCCAGATCGAGAGAGACTTGCTTGGGTGCGACCGAGATTTCGGTCGGTTCACGGTTGTTGATCGCGACGGTACGCGTTTCGCTCCCGGTGAAGGTGACGGTGAAGTTCGTCGAGTTCGTCTCGTCGGCCGCGACGTCGACTGTGCGGGTGTCATTCTGCTCGTCGTCGACTTGTAGATCGACATCGACTGAGTCGTCGATCCCGCCGCGATTCTCCACGTTCGCCTGGACGCGGATCGGCTCACCCGACGAGATCGCAGTCTCGTTCACCGTGTAGTTGGCGACCGTCGCCGCAGGATCGACGCTGACCGTCGATTCCTCGTCGGCTTCGGTCCCGTTATGCGTGACGGTGAGTGTCCGTTCGCCGGTTTCGTTGAGCTGTGCCGAGAGCGTCACCGTCGATGAACTCCCCGGATTGACCGACCGGACCGTGGAGTCGACCGTGCCGTCGGCGGTCGCCAGCGTGACGTTCCGGTCGCCTGCGACGCCGCCGGTGTTCAACAGGTCGACCTCGACGTCCACCGTCTCGCCCGCGTACACGGGCTCGTCGGTGGTCACGTCGGCCCCGAGCAGGCGCACGCTCGCCGGACGGCTGACCGTGAACGTCGTGCTCGCGGGGTTGTACGTGGTCTTCTCCCCGTCGGCCGTCACCGACGCGGAGACCGTGCCGGAGGTGAAGGACCTGTTCGCCAGACCGCTCGAGTTCGTCGTCAGAACCCGGCCGGCCGCGACGATCGTCGCCCCCTCGACCGGCGCGTCGTCGCTGTCGGTGACGTTGAAGACGACCTCGTCCGCGGTCGTCGGGTTCGCCGGCTCGACATCGACCGACAGATCGACGATCTCCTCGGTGGCGAGCACGCTCGCCGGCGGTTCGTCGTTGACCGCGATGTCAGTCCGTCCGACCTCCTCGAGCGTCAGCGTGAAATCGTCGACGTACGTCACGTCGCCCGCGTCGAGGTTCGAAACGGTCGTGCTGTCGACCGCATCGCCGTCCTGGTTGAGCGTCACCTCGAACTCGTCGTCCGTCGTCGACCCGCGGTTCTCGACGGTCGCGTTGACCGTGATCTCGTCGTCGACCGTCACCGACGTGTCGCTGACTGTGAAGTCGGTCACCGCGGTCTGTTCGTCGATCTCGACCTCGCCGGCCGCCTCGTCTCCCACGGAGAGCGTCCGCGTGCCGGCCGAGTCGAACGTGGTGGTCAGTTGAATCGTGGTGTCGTTTCCGCCCTCCAGCGTGACGTTCCGACTGTCGAGGACGGTGCCGTCGTCGTCGGTGAGGGTGACGTTCTCGGTGCCGCTCAGGTCACCGTCGTTCTCGACGTCAGCCTCGATCGTGACGTCGTCACCGGTGAACGCCTGCGTCGTCAGCCGGTAGGCGTCCGTGACTTCGATGGCGGCCAGTTCCTCGACCGTCACCTCCACGGAGTCGCTGTTGAACGTCGTCCCGTCCTGGTCGTCCTTCGTGACCTCGGCGGTGTACTCACCGCCCTCCTCGAGGGTGATACTCGCCGTTCCAGCCTCGACATCGGTCTCGTTGCCGGCGACCGTTATCGTGGCCGTGTCGATGTCCTCTCCGTCGGCGGTGACGCTGAACTCCAGTGGCGTACCGGCCGTCACCGTCTCCGTCTCTGTCTCCCCGTTCACGCTCAGTTCGAGATCCTCGACCTGTTGAGCGACGGTGACCGTTCCCGCGTCGACCTCTCCGGTCGGCCCGCTCGCGGTCACGTCGTACGTGTCGCCCGCCAGGCCCTCACCGAAGGTGAAGCTCTCCTCGACGGTGACGCTCTCGCCGGGACCGATCGCCCCCGTCGATGGGTTTTGTTCCTGATCGCCCGCGGAGAACGTGACCGTAACGCCGTCGCCGTCATCGGTTTCGCCGCGGTTCTCGACGGTAGCCTCGACCGTCACCGTTTCACCCGGCGTTATCGCCGTGGCGCTCACGGAGGCGTCGGTCACCACCGACTGGGGTCCGACGCTGACGGTTCCGGCTTCGTTGCCGTTGACGCTGATCGTCTCCTCGTCGGCCGTCGCGTCGAACTGCGTCTCCACGACTACCGTTCTCGACTCGCCGGCACCGAGCGTCACGTTCCGCGTTTCCAGCGTGTCGTCCGTCCCGTTCGTGACCGTCAGTTCGATCCCGCCTTCGACGCCACCGTCGTTCTCGACGACCGCGAAGACATCGACCTCGTCGCCGACGACGGTCTCGTCGGTCGGAAGGAACGCCTCCGTGACCTCGACGTTCGCCGGCTGGCGGATCCGAACGCTCGTCGAGGCAGGCTCGAATGTCTCGGTGTCGGTGTCCTCCGCGGACGCGCGTGCGGTGTACCGATCGGACTCGTCGAACGTGGTGGTGACCGTGCCTTCGGGATCGGTCGTGAGCGTCTCGTCGTCGACGCGAACCGTCGCGTTCGCCGCCGGCTCACCGTCAGCGAGGACGGAGAACTCCACCGTGTCGCCGACGACCGTCTGCGGGGTGACGTTCGAGGCGATCTCCAACCCGACGCCCCGCGGTTCGACGCGCACCGCCACGGGATCGAGATCGTCGACCGAGACGTTTCTGGATTCGAACGCCGGACCGGTCGTGTCCGACGTCAGCTCCGTCGTGGTGGAGCTACTGCCGTCGACGGTGACGTTCCGGGTGTCGACGACAGCACCTTCGACGGTCAGGTTAACGGTCTTCTCGGCCTCCGTCGTTCCCCGGTTCTCGACCGTTGCGGTCACGACGAGGTCCTCATTGACCGTCACGCTCGACGGCGTCGAGAAGTCGGTCGTGTCGAGCGCGGGGTCGACCGTGATCGTCTGATACTCCTCGCCTTCGACCGTGATCGTGTACTCGCCGACGTTCGATACGATAGGCTCGAAGACGAGCGTCCGGCGTTCACTCCCGTTCAGCGTGACGTTCTCGCTGAGTTCGAGTTCCGTCTCGTTGAAGCTGAAGTTCACCTGCTCGGAGCCGCGCAGGTCGCCGACGTTCTCGACCGTCGCCTCGACGGTCAGGGTGTCGCCGGTGTAGAGTTGGGTCTGAAGCGGCGAGACGTCGATCACGTCGATGTTCGTTGGCGCGTTGACCGTGATCCCAACCGAGTCCTCGAGGTAGGTCACGCTCTCGTTCTCCGCCTTCGTCACCGTCGCCTCGTAGTCGCCAGCCTCGTCGAAGGTAACCGTCGCGGTTCCCTCGTCCCCAGTCGACCGCTCTTCTCCGTTCACGGCGAGCGACGCGTTGATCGAGTCGCCGTCAGCGGTGACGTTGAACTGGACCGTCTCGCCCTCCACGATCGTCGTCTCGTTTGCCGTGACGTTCAGCTGCCGTGCCGTCCGGTCGACGCCAACGAACTGAGGCTCCGTCGACACTGCGCCGTCGAGTTCGGCGTCGCCGACGGTGATGTTTCGGATCCCCGGGGTGTCGAACGACGTCGTGAACGCCAGTGATTCGTTCTCTCCGGGTTCAAGCGTACCCACTGGATCGGTCTCCGTGTCGATCGGCTCGCCGTCGACGAAGACCGTGGCGTTGAAGTTCCTATTGACGCTGTCGTTGTTGCTGACGGTCGCGTTGATCGTGACCTCCTCACCCGTGGTCACTTCGTCCGGCTCGACCGAGAGGTCGTCATAGACGATGTCCGATGCCAGTCGCACGTCGAGGTCCACGGTGTCTTCGTTGTAGGCTTGGGTGCCGTCCTGCTCCTTCGTCGCAGTGGCGGTGACCGGTCCCGTGGCGGTCACGGTGAGGACCGCCTGGCCGGAGGCGTTCGTCTCAGCCGTCGCGTCGCCGACGGTGACGGTCGCGTTCTCGATCGGATCACCGTCCGCGGTCCCGTTACGCACCGTGAACAGCACGTCGCTGCCGTTGAACGGTTGCGACTCGTTCGCCGTGAGGTTGAGATCGACGACCTCCTCTTCGACCTCGATGTCGGTCTCGAGCTGTGTACCGTCGAGGAACCGGTCGTCGATGGCGACGGTCTGGGTTCCGAGTTCGTCGAACGAGGTTTCGAAGGAGACCTGTGCCTCCTCGGTCGGCCCGAGGAACGCGCTTTCCGACTCGCCGACCGGCTCTCCGTTGACGAGCAGCGAGGCGTTGTATTCACCCTCCAGATCCCCCTCGTTCGAGACGTTCGCGGTTATCTCGACGGGCGTGTTCGCTTCGACGGCCGAGGGAGCCTCCAGATCGGAGTAGGTGATGTCTGCCGGTGCGCGGACGGTCAGATCGCCGATCACGCTGTCATCCCCGCTCGCGATCGTGTGGTTGTACTCTCCCGCCTCATCCACGGTGACGTCCTCGAAGGTCACCGTCTCGGTCTCGCTGCCGTTCAGATCGATGGACGTACTTTCGACCGCCTCGCCGTCGGGCTCGAGCCTGAGTTCAACGGGTTGAGTCGCACTCGCCTCGCCGTCGTTCGTCACGTTCGCCGACACGTCGAACGGCTCGGTTTCGTTGACCGTCGCGTCCGCCGGATCGAGGTCGGTGACGCTGAACTCGGCTGCGTCGAGGATAGTAACGTTTTCCTCGTCGTCATCGTCGGAGGACTCAGCAAACAGGGAATATTGCCCCGCTTCGAGATCAGCGGTCCCAAGAGTCGTTTCTACGGTTGTACTGCTCTCGGGATCGAGCGTGACGTTTTCACTAGTGAATACGAGATCGTCGAATTCAGACCGAGGCTGTAAGCTGACAAAGATCAGTTCATCCGAACCCCGGACGTCTCCGACGTTCTCGACCTCGACGACAGCAGTTAGATTCTCTCCTTCAGTGATCTCCGTATCCGAGGCTTCCGGATCGATCGAGACGTTGAAATCAGCCCCTTCGAGGACGGTGAGGTCACCGACCGCCTGATCGTCCGCGCTCGCGATCGTGTGATTGTACACACCCGGCTCGTCAACTGAGACGTCTTCGAAGGTTACCGTCGTGGAATTACCTCCGTCCACACTTACCGTCTGATTAGCGACATCACGAGCGTCCGGTTCGAGCTTGAGCCCGATCTCCTGTTCGAGGGAAGTGTCGCCCGTGTTCGTCACGTTTGCCGACACGTCGAACTGCTCGCTTACGTTGACCTCGGCGGTCTGCGGTTCGAGATCGGACACCTCGAGAGCACCGGTTTCGAGGACGGTCAACGTCGCCGTGTCGGTCGAACCGGGGACACCGAGTGGCTCTCCCAGGTTATTCTCGGCGGATTCGTTCACGGCGTGGAGCATCGCCGTGACGTTCTGTGTCTGTTCGAATGCTGGGTCCACTTCGATCGTCTCGGCGTCGGCGGATTCAGACGCGTTGAACGTGTCGCTTACGCCCCGGATGTCAAAGGAAAGATCAGCATCGTCTTCCACGTCTTCCTCGTGGATCGCGATTACGTAGTCCACGTCCGCGCTCGCGCTCGCGACCGTAACGCTAGATGCGGAGTTGACGGCCTGCTGGTCCTCTATCGTCACTGAACCCTGAATAGGCTCTTGGACGGAGACATCGACCGTGTCCTCACTATCGTCGCTTGCCACGACCGCATCGTAGTCACCGGCGTCGCCCTGCGTGGTGTCCCATTCGAGGTCGAACGTGGTCGCTTCCGTACCGTTCAACTGGACGACCTGGCTATCCACGACCTCGTCGCCGATCGTGAGGTTGATCTGTTGTTGGCTGCCATCGATATCGACGGTGTTCTCCACGGTCGTGTTGATGACGACAGTGTCGTTTTCAGTAACGTCAAGTGTGGAATCCGCTTCGTTGACACCGATATCGTAGAATTCCTTGTCGACGACCTCAACAGTTACTGAATCCTCGTTATCAGTTCCGTCGAAACTGACAGCATTAACAGTAAGCTCAAGATCTCCGGTTTGAGTGGGATTGTATGTAAATGAAATATCTTGTTCACTATTAGCATTTATAATAACATTTTCTTTTGTTTGTACGCTTTCGCCGTTAGCATTAAACTCGATATCACTAAACTCCGCCTCATTTCCAATATTCCGAACTGTCGCGTTAACTGTTATACTGTCAGTTGTTGTTACCTGTGAATCCGTCGGCTGATCAATGTCAACGGTGAAGTACGGATCAAGATTCTGACTTTCACGGATTCCGACGGATTCCTTATTCGTATAAGTTTCTCCCGTCTTATTATTTTCCGCGACATGAATTATCGAGTAGTCACCCTCGGTGAAGTTCTCGGACGTCTCGACCTCGAAGGTCGTCTCAGTACCCGTGTCGGCCTTCGCGACCAACGACGCGTTGAGCGTATCTGCGTCGCTCTTGTTACTGATCTGATCACCGATTCCGCTCCCGATAAAGCCGAACACGTCGTCGACGGTGAATATTCCGACCTCATCACGTTCGCCGAGATCCTGACCCATGAGGGTGGCACCGTCTTCGACCCTGCGAGTACCATCGAAGCCGGCGATACCAGTCGTGATATCGAGATTGTTTGGATCGAGCCCGCGAAGTTCATCGACATTGACAGTTATACTTCTGCTAGAAAAGTCGTTTTCGTTGTAGAGTATCACCGCTTGCGTGATCTCACCATCCTCGGGCAGATCAGCTTCCGCTTCAACGGTCACGTTCTCACCGGGACGGAACTGCGGGCGCGCCGTATTCACAAACGAACTTCCGTCTTGAACGACGGCGAAATCAAGTCCGACGACGCGCATGTCGTCCAGCGTAACGTTGGTAGAGCCGTCAACTGAGATGCTCCCCTCATTCACCGCCATGAAGATGTAATTGCCGCTACCACGACCCTCAGCAGTTAGATCATACGTTATTTCATCACCATCACCGACAGTCGTCGTCTCGAATATCTCGACCGTCGAGTCTTCATTGTTAAGTAGATCTTCTATCTGTGAAATTTGGGAGAACGTATCGAGTCCCTCTGACGTATCCGTCTTAACCGCGACGATGTCGACGTCCGATCCACTGAATCTGCTAAGAGTGCCGCTCTCCCCTTCAAAATCGAAAGTGAGGGTTTCATCATCGTTGTGTACGGGAACGCTTCCCTTTTCATTTGGATATATGTTGGTGTTAACACCATCGGCATTCAGAGCCACCTCCGGGACATCAGTCTGCATTCCCACTGCGCTGTCGTTCACTTCGACCTGTAGTCCCTGGAAGAACAGATTAAAGAAACTCACATTCTCACTTCTTTCGATGAACCCGTCAGTCAATCCGGGTTCATCGGTCGTGAACGTTCTATTACTACCCATATCACGGCCGTCTTCAAATTCGGCAACTGCCTGGAACTCGTACGTAGTTGCCGGATCGAGGAACGTTAGCGTCTGATTAAACGTTGTATTGTCACTGACAGTCTGCTTCGTGGTTTTTTGGAACTTCGTGTCAGATTCAGGACGGTATCTGAAGTACACCTCAACTGGTTCATTGCTGAGGTCAGCGACTTCACCGCTTAGTGTCGCGTTATAGATTCCGATATCATTTGCCGAGTCCGTAGTTGCGTTGAACTGTATCCCGGCACCAGTGTTTCCCCCTGTGTTTGCCCCCTCTACGTTCTCACCGACGCCGAACCCTCCAGCGGACGCAGCAACGCCCGAAGACGCCATGGACGAAACCATGAGGAAGGCGAACACGACTGCGAAGAATTTTTCGCGAGTCTCGGATGTCATACGGAACAATGAGATATTGGAGTGACATAATTGTTTTCGTCATCCGAAATGTCGCTATCGACAAATAGCCGGAATCGAGATGGAACCAATTAATACTCACGGACATAAATAC
>NZ_NHPJ01000058.1 GCF_002252985.1 Halorubrum halodurans
CCGGCGCGCATCGCGACCGCCCGTCGGACGTTGTCGGGGATCCCTTCGTGGCCGTACTCGAAGAACACGTAGGCGGCGTTCGCGAACGACTCCACGACTGGCTCGCCGTCCTCGTCGAGGAAGTGCTCCGCTTTGAGGTACAGCTCCGACCAGCCGCCGTTGTTCACCCGCAGGTAGTAGTCGTCGCCGAGCGCGTCCGGGAACGACCCGCCGTCGTACTCGTCGCTGGCGACCCAGTCGTCGTAGCCGTCGCCGGTCGCGACCAGCAGCTGCGTCACGCTCTCGGCGTCACGTCGCGCCAGCCGAATCTTGGTGTACCCCTGCTGGTAGGTCTTCGGCGTCACGGGCTCGCCGACCAGGTGCGCCCCACCGGTCGGGATGTCCTCCTCGTCGTCGCGGGTCTTCGGCTCGGTCGGGATCAGCCCCTGCGGGTCGTCGTCGACGCCGTCGGGCTCGTACCAGTGGCGCTTGAACTCCTTCTCGAGCGTCTCGGTCTGGGAGGCGATCGCTTTGACGACCACGTCGTTGTTGCCTTCTCCGAGCGCCCCAGAGAAGTCGGTTTCCTGGAGCGCGTGGCGGACGTCCGTGACGGTACAGTACCCGACAGGCATGACGGGTTACCCCGCTATCTCTGCGCGGCGCTCGCCGACGGCGTCCTGGACGGTCGTCGCGGACTCTGCCCCAGCGATCGCGTCCAGGTGCTCGTCGTGCTCGCCGTCGCGGACTTGCTCCGCGCGCTCCTGGTAATGGTGCTCGTCGATCCATGCGTCGACGTCGAAGCCCTCGCTCTCGGTCGGCCCCTCATCGTTCTCGGGGGCACCCTCGGTGTCGTCCTCGGCGTCCGGACGTGTCTCATCGACGCGACCGAACGCGTCCATCTCGCAGAGGTAGTCGGCGAGGTCTTCGTCGACCTCGACGATGTCACCTTCCTCGAACTGGTGGCCGCTCGTTCGGTATCGCCCACTGCCGCTGTAGTGAACTCGAGGCATTCAGATCACTCCGCGATGCCGGTGATCACGACGGCGGCCTCGGGTGCCTCCACGGCGAAGTCGTCACGAACCCGCATGAAGTAGCGGGCGAAGAGGTCGTTCTCCGCGACCTTGTCCGTGTCCGTCAGCACACGGATCTCGACGTCGTCGTAGAGCCCGTAGATGAAGTTCTGCGGGTGCGTGAACACCGCGGTGTCCGTCGGCCAGTTGGCGACGCCGACGACGTCGTAGTCGAACGGCGTGGCCTCATCGTCGCCCATCAGGACGGCCGCGCCCAGCGGGTCGTTCCGCTCGGCGAGGTCGTTGTGGTAGTTCTGGAGCTGGTCGAGGTTCATGTAGAACCGCGGGTCGGTCCGCCCCGAGCGCAGGTACTTGTTCGGCATCGCCAGGATGGACGAGTTGAACAGCGACGTGTTGACCGGCTGTGGGGTGCCGCCACCGTCCGTGTGATCGTAGGTGTTGACGTCGCCGTCGTTCTGGAGGATCTTCAGCCAGCCGTCGTTCTGGTTGAGGAACGCGTCGCCGGCTGCCTCGTCGCCGTTGATGGCGAGGTCCTGCGTGTCGATCGCGAACTGCCGCGCCAGCATGTCGAGGATGATCTCGTCGACGTTGTCGACGGTGTCGTCGACAGCCTCGCGCGTCAGGTCGTAGGAGATGGTCGCCTTCTCGACGTCCATCTGGACCTGCGAGGTGTTCACCGTCGCGTCGCCGGCGTCACCCTCGCCCTCGTCAGCGCCGCGCCGCTGTCGCTCGCCGACGGAGATCTTCGGGAGCGCCATCTTCTGGCGCGGGAGGTCCTCGGTGCGACCGTCCTCGAGCATCGTGGCGGTGTCCTGGACCGCCTGGTAGAACTGCTCAAAAAGGTCGCGGGGCAGCACCCCGCCCGCGACGTCGGTCGTGTCGAACTTGTCCGCAGCGTTCTGGTTGGCCGAGCGCGTCCGATCGAGCGTGTCAGTCGTGTCAGTGGAACTCATCAGTTACCACCCGCCTTCCGCGGGTCGAGGGTGAAGCCGCTGTTCTTGCTGCCGTTCTCGTCGGCGCCCTTCTCCGTCCCGCCGAGCTGCTGGCTCTCCGTGGCGCCGGTCTGCTTGGAGATGTTGTCGATCCGCTCGGCGTTCTTCTCCTGGTTCTCCTTCAGTCGCTTCGCCCACTCCGGGGCCTCCTCGAACGGATCGTCGTCACCGGCGCCGGCGTCCTTCTCCTCGAGCGCCTCGTCGATCCGCTTGCTGTTCTCCTGCTGTCCGTCCCGCAGCTCCTTCGCCCACTCCGGGGCGTCGTCGAACGGGTCGTCGTTGGTGTCGTCGCTCATGGTGTTGGTGTCATCGGCGGACTTCGAGCCGCCGTCGTCATCGGCCGGCGTGTCGCCACCGGCAGCGTCCTTGTCAGCCTGTGCGTCATCGGCGTCGTCGCGGCCGGCTTCCTTCGCACCAGAGCCGATACCAGTGACCGCGTCGATGAACGTCTTCGCGGCCTCGGTGATCCGGCCTTTCGTCCCTGGCTCGCCCGATCCTTCGACCTCGACCGCGCGGTTGAGGTGCTCCCACAGCCGCTCGGCCTCGTCCTCGGTGTGGCCTCGAGCCAGGGCCTCCTCGACGAAGCCGTCCGGGTCGCCGAGGTAGTCGCCGAGCCGCTTCCGAGCGGCCGCGGCTGCCTTTGTGTCGAGGATCATCGCGTCCGGCACCGCAGGGAGGTCGACGCCCGACACCTCCTGGATGATGCCGTCGACCAGCTCGTAGATGAGCTCATCAGCGACCTCGTCCGGGATGTCGACGTCGTCGACGTCCTCCGGCTCGTAGGGGCCGTCCCACTGGGCGCTCACCGCACCGATGGAGTACCCCGCGATGATCCGATCTTCGATCAGGCCCCACAGGCCGTCGTCGTTGATGGCCCACTCCTGGACCCACGCGCCGGCCTCGACGGTCTCACCGCCGATCTCCTCAGCCTCGTCGAGGACTTCGTTGCGCTCGAGGTCCATCCACTCGCTCGGGAAGACGGCATGCATGATGCCGCCGTCAGCCTCGCCAGCCTCGTAGAAGGTGCCGAACTGGTCCGCGAACGAGCGGATGGTCTCCTCGCGGACGAAGTCGTTCTGGAGGTCGACCTTGTCCGGAACCATCACGATCCCGGCGGCGACCTGCTCGTCGTCGTCCTTCGTGACGAAGTCGACGCGCTTCTGGACGACGCTTTGATTCTCCTTTTTCAGGGGCGGCACGGTTCAGCCCTCGTCATCGTCGGCGGCGTCAGCGTCGGCGTCCTTGTCGAGCTCCTTGGCACGACCGGTGTCGAGGACGCCGCGCTTCTCGCCGCGCTCTGTGTCTTTGTTGCTCATGGTCTCGTAGAATCGCACCCGGTCGTGCCTCGCACAAGGGAGTCGGGCGCTCCCTGGGTCATCGGCAGATCGGCTACTTCAACGCAGGCAGTTCGTCAGTCGGGCGTTCCCGACCGCAACCTGGGCAGTAGGCTAAGATCGGGGACGCACCTAACCTCTTCCGCGCGTATCCTGAGAGGTCGTTTTCGCATACTAAGCACGTTTCTTTTAGTAGATGAGAATTTGGCCGATCTTCGAGGACTGCCTCAACGCAGTTATCGAGTTCATCCAGCGAGATATCGCCCGCTGTATATTTGTTCTGTAGCCGGTCGATCAGCAGCTCCTCTTTCGATGGTCTTGAACCCGTGAAGAACATCATCTGACCCTCCTAGATGTCGCTCGGGATGTCGTCCGGGACCTCACCCGGATCGGGCGTCGGCCCCTCCGGCAGCCGCTCGTGGTTGTTGGTGATCTCCAGATACGGATACTCCAGCCGGATGTTGTCGTAGTGGTACGACCCCGCCGACCCCGCGTTGACGAGCTCGTTCCACACGCTCGGCGGGACGTCGACGTAGACGTACAGCGAGTTCTGGCCGTCCGGCCGCTGGAACGAGAGGTAGAGCTCGCCGGCGCCGAAGTCGTAGAGCCCCTCGTCAAGGTTCGAGCTGTTGAACGTCGTCTGCTCGATCGGGTCCTTCTCGACGTCGATGTTGAGCGACTTCCGCTCGCCGATCTTGTTCTCCGGCGGCGGGGCAGCCTTCGACCGCGTCAGCATCTCCTCGACGTCGTCGTCCTCGCCGCCGACACCGTCGTCAGAGAACTCCGCCTCGAACTCCTGGAGCGTCATGCCGCCGAGGTCCTCGTCCTCGAACGGCTCCAGGCCCAGCTCCTCGCGCGCCTCGTTGACCGTGCCGACGCCGGCGAGTCGCATCGCCCGGACGCGCTGCTCGGCCATCCGCGCCTCCTCCTGCGGGTTGTTCCCGCCACGGAGCTCGAAGTCGATCGTCCAGTCGTCGACGCCGAGCGCCTGCTGGTGGATGATCGAGTAGAGCCGCGCCTCGAACTTCGACTGCTCCGGCGCGATGACATCGTTCGCGAACTCCTGGACCTGCGCCTCGGAGTTCGACCGGTTCGATGTCGACGTCACGTTGATGAGGATCGGCGGCACCTCGTGGACCTTCGCGATCTCGTGTTCGGCGCGCTCGCGGAACGCCTCGAACTCCATGTCGAGGTCCTCGCGCGATCCGATGGGCTCGAGCGTGATCTCGACGTCCGAGGGGTCGCCGTCCTGAAGCGGGTTGTCCTCCTCGAACTCGAAGTCCTCGACCTCGAGGATGGCCGTCCGATACCGGCTGCCCTTCAGGTTGTCCATCAGCTCGCGGAGCTCTTCTTTGGAGTCTTCGGTGAGCGTCCCGCCGGTCACCTTGATCGCGTAGTACGGGATGCCGAGGTTCTCGAAGATGTCGTGATTCCACTCTTTCGCGGCCTGGTCGGCCCCCATCGTCTGCATGGCAGCGACCCAGTCGGGGATCCCGTAGTACAGCGAGAGCGGCGACGGGTTCGGGATGAATATGAGCTCGTTCGCCGGCCCATTCGGGAGGTCGCCGGCGTCGCTCGCGGTCTCGCCAGTCTCCTTGTCGACGAACGTCGGATCGTCGCCGTAGCGGTCGCCCGCTTCGCCGAAGTACCGACGTCGACCCTGGCGGATCTGGACGTAGCCGTGACCACTCTCGATGATGTCGTCGCCGTCCTCGCGCTCCTGGACGGTTGTCTTCCGGACGCGGACGGTTGCGGACGGGACGTGTGCCAGCCCGATCGGCGTGCCGTCGCCCTCGACGAGGATCTCAAGGCTGGCCCAGCCGATGCCGTGGTAGTCCTGTCGGCCGAGTTCGAGGACCTCTTCGGGCGTCGACATCGCCGTGCCCTCCGGCCCGATCTGCCACCGTGAGTCGGAACCGTACCAGAAATCGCGGACGTCTTGGTGCTGTGTGCCCTCGCCCGTGTCCGGCTCGTCGGCACTCGGATGCGGAACGATGTCGAAGCCGTAGCCGGCCTCGTAGCGTGCCTTCTTGCGGATACACGCCTGATGCGTTTCGTTCAGCTCCTGAAAGGCCGCCAGCGTCTCGGGGTTGTACGGCGGCTGGATGCCCCGACCGACGTCGGTGGCGATGTGGCGCTCGTCCAGCTGCGTCGTCTCTTCGGCCTTGGCCATCGTCGACTGGTTATCCAGTGTATCGACGGATAGCGTCACGTTGCCGTCATCAGTATCGTCGGTCATGATCTAGAGGTAGCTCACTCCGTTGGTGGCGTCGTCATCGTCGTCGGCGGTGTCGGCGTCGCGCTCCCGGCCGTACTCGAACCGGCGCAGCCCCTGCTCGGCCATGTACCACGCCGCGATCAGGTCCGGCGTGTGGCCCTGGAGCTTGCCGTCGTCGAGCTCAAGCGAGAGCGCCGCCTGGATCCAGTCCTCGGTGGCGTCGTGGCCTCGGTAGAACTGGATGCCGCCCGACTCGACGAGCGTCCGCAGTCGCGGGATGCCGTTCTCCCAGCTGTGCTTCGACGACGTCGTCGACAGGCCAGTCACCTTCGAGCGCAGTGCCGGCGAGAACTCGATGGCGTCCTCGACGATGTACTGCTGCATCCCGTTGTCCTCGATGACGATCAGCGCAGGGTCGTACCGCCGGTCGTACTCCTGGAGCTGGGCCTTGATACCCGACGGCGACATCCCCTGCTCGGCGTGGGCGTCCAGGAGCACGCGCTCGCCCGACCGCCGGAGCAGCTGGACCACGAACGCCGCGTCGTCGCCGGTGGGTGACATCGCCGGGTCGTGCCCGACGACGATCGCCTCGCCGCTGCCCGCGCGGTACTTCGCCGGCGGCGACCGGTCGCGGATGGAGCAGCCACCCTGGTCGACGTCGCGGTTGACGGCGTCGGCGTCGACGAGGTTGCCAGAGGCGCCGATGAACGTGAGGCAGTACTCCCGCCAGAAGCGGAAGTCGGCCATCTCGTCGCGCTTGTCTGCGAGCCACGCCGGACCTCGGGCGCCTGGCCACAGAACGTGGACTGTTTGGTCAGGGTTCCACGGGTCGGTGACCTCGGTGTAGTACTTCTCGGGCGGCCGGCGCTCCTCGAGGTCGTCGTCGGTCGCGTTGCCCTGCTCCCAGTACTCGAGGATCGCGGGGAACTCCGCAGCGGTGTACGCCGGCATCGACCGGTAGTGCTGGTACTGGTCGTCGGTGCGCTTCCGCGTCCCGATGAGCACGGTCCGGCCGTCGTCCTTCACGCCGGGGACGGCCGACCCCTCGATCCACTCGCGGACGTCTTCGGGGTTGCCGTCTCCGCGCGCCTTGATCAGGTCGTCGAGAACGAGCAGGTGCGCGCGGTCGCCGTCGATCCCGCCGTCGAGCCACGTCGCGACGAGCGTCGACCCGTTGCCGAACTCCTTCAGGTCGATCGTGTCGGCCCGCCGCTGGTCCTCCTGGAGGTTGGTGAGCCACGGGTTCCGCTCGACGAACCGGTTGAGTTCGAGGTCCGTCTTCTTCTTCGTCATCCCCTTGTTGTTCATCGCCCAGATGACGCGGAAGCCGTCGTCGTACTCCAGGCGGAGGAGGATGTAGCAGAGGACGGTCGTCGTCTTCAGCCCGTCTCGGTGGCAGTTGAGCACGAGCTTCCGCTCGTCGTCCAGGAGGCGCAGCCACTCGCCGTGGTGATCGCCGAGCTGGTAGTACCCGTCGCGCTCGTCGCGCATGTAGCCACGGCAGAGCTCGTTCGCGGCGTCGAGGATGGTCGCCGGCGTCTCGGGATCCCACGGGTTGAGGAGGTCTCGCTTCCCACCGAGGTCCTCGCCCGTTGCGACGTCGGCGATCTGCTGGTCGACACTCATGCGGACTCACGCTCCTGAAGTTCGCGGATGGCCTCGAGGGCGATCTCCTTCTCGTCGTCGCCGAGCTCGTGGGTCGTCGTCTGGTCGACGTCCGCCTCGACCTCTCGGCGTTCCGTCTTCTTGTAGTCGAAGCTCGAGGCGAGAAGGAACTTCGCCATCGACGTGTCGACGTCGTCGTCGCGGAGGCCGCCCTCGATGAGCTCCGACTCGCCTCGTGCGCGAGCGCGCTCGAAGCTGACCCGGAAATCGTCGTGGGTGTCGAGGTAGCGCTGGAGTTGTGAGAGGCTCACGCCGGCAGCCCGAGCACACCCACGGATGGACATCCCGGTCTCGGCGGCCTCGAGGACGTCGTCATGGTCGTCCTCGTCGAGCTCGAACTCACGCCCCTTCGAGACGCCGTCATCGTCGTTGAGGATCGCCTTCGCGGAGGACTCGCCCAGCATGTGGACGGCAGCGAGCTCGTCGACGGTCGCGGCCTGGACATCGGCGACGGTCTCGAAGCCGGCGTCGCGCAGCTGCTCCGCTATCACATCGCCGACGCCGTCGATCTCGGTGAGGTCCTCAGTCATGGTGTCGTACAGATCAGGCAGTCAGGGTCGTCACACTGCTCGCGATGGCTCGGGATGTCCTCGGCGATCTCTTCGATACAGTCCATGCACTTGTCGCGGTACCGGCCGCCAGGGTTCGTCTCCTGGAGCTCGTCACCACACTCCTCGCAGCTCGGCATCAGTCCTCGCCATCTGCGGTTTGGACTTCACTGTACGCCTGGAGGAGCGCGGCGTAGTCGAGCAGCTCCACACCGTTGTACGCGCCGAGGATGGAGAGGCCGAAGCCGCCGAGGAAGGTCGGGTCACCGCCTCGGAAGATCGAGTAGAGGACGATGGTGATCACGCCGAGGTTGACGATGATCGCCCGGATGATCTTCAGCTTCTTGAGCATCGGCAGCGACTCACCATCCTCCGCGAGCGTCTGCTTGTACTCGTCGACGACGTCGTCCCGGCAGTACCACGGACGGGTAGGTGCTGGGACGCTCATGAGACATCAGCGAGAGGCTGGTGATCGCAAGGGTTCGCGGAGTTCGGACAACCACACTCCGGGCAACGGTCGTCGGTGTCTGTCTGGGAAGTCATGGTCAGCAGTAGTCGCGGAGGTCGAGCGGGTCGTCCATCGCGAGCCACGACCGCGTCGAGGTGCCGTCGTAGAACGCGAGGCGGTCGGGAACCGTATCGGTGCCGTCGATGGCTATCACGGAGACGGACGGCGTGTCGAACTGCCTCGAGGCAGTCGGGTTCTGGTGCATCATGTGGACTGGAAGGCGCGGTCGTCGATCGGGTAGAAGCCGGTCATCCCCGCGTCGCTCACGCCGTGACACGAGGCGATCGACTGGAACCTCGAGGGCACGCCGACGCCGAGGCGCTCGACGAACTCGCCGCTCGGCTTCGGGCTGCCGGTCGTCACGATCGGTGGACCGTCCCAGGGGATCATCCCGGAGACGTGGTGGTGGCCGATGTACGCGAGGTCGAACTCGTGGTCCATCAGCGTCGAGAGCCACTCTTTGAGTCGCGCCGACGTCGACGCCTGCGGATCGCGGTCCTGCCCGTGGCGGAGATGGCCGGTGAGCTTCCCGCCGCGGAGATCGAAGTTGCGGTAGGCACGCGCCTCGCCGATCTTCATCGCGACGTTCTCGAACTCGTCGTGTCGCCGACGGAGTGCCGCGATCGTGTTCCGGAGGTTCTTGTAGGTGATCAGGTCGGCGTTCGCCTGCTTCGAGGTGCCGTCCGCTCGGATGTCGCCGTGGTTGCCGATCTGGCAGACGACTTCCACGCTCCCGAAGCGCTCAGCATAGGCATCCACCAGTCGGAGCAGCGGGTCATGGAGCAGGTCGATCTGCTCGTCCATGTACGCCTGGACATCGCCGTTCGCGAGCTGGCCCTCGTAGATTCCCTCGCCGGTGACTAGGTCGCCGCCGAGCAGGACGTATGCCGTGTCGTAGGTAGCGTCGTGGACATCCGCGAGGTGGAGTGATCGACGCGTCGCGTAGTCGATGACGTCTGGGATGATGTCGGGCTCGTAGACGACCGTCCCATCGTCTTGACGGACGTAATCGCCGGCGTGGACGTCCGTCAGGTGGAGCACCCAGTCCTCGTTGTCCGGGTGCGTGTCGTACTGCGTCGTCGACGGGACATCGTCGAGACCCTTGTACTCGCGGACGAGCTCGTTGTGTCGCTGCTCCCACCAGCGGTTCGCTTTCCGGGTGCGGGTTCCGATGTGCTCACTCGAGCGGAGCGTCGAGTCGCCCTCGATAGCGACGTGGTCAGCAGACTCGTCGACGTAGACCTGCCAACCGCGTTCGCGGAGATCGCGGAGTCGCTGCGTGATGACGCCAGGACGGTCGTCGAGTTGGTCGGCGAGCGTGTCGATGTCGTCGACGCCGGTCTGGAGCTCCCGAGCGATGACGCGCTCGTCGTCGTTAAGGTCCGACGGGTCGGGATCGACGTCGGCAACCGGCGTGTCCGAGAGGTCCGGAAACCTGGTGTCCTCCTGATCGTCTTCGTTGACAGTCGCCTGCCACCCCGGTGAGCCGTCGACGTACCACTCGGTCGTCTCGCGGTCGTACTCCAGGGGGACGCCCTTGTTCTTGAGCGCGTTTCGGTGCGACTCGACTGTCGTCGGCGCGACGTCGAACGCCTCGGCGATCTCCGACGTCGTCGCCGGAAGCATCGTGAGGAGTTCGCGCTGGCGGTCAGTGAACTCGGGTGTATCGTCCATCTAGAGTGGAAACGGAGGGGTTGTCAGTGCGTCGCGAAGGCCGCGCGGGGGATCGAACCCCGGACAGGGTAGCCCCGTCTCAGGCTTGGGTTTCGCCTGAGCCCATAGGGGCGTCTGTCACCTCACCAGAGGCGCGGCAAGGCGGCCGGACTCGATTGGTTTGACAGCATGTCAGATCCGGACGGAATGGTCACGACTCCCCGCCGTAGGGGGGTGCCGGCCGCTCGTGTGTCTCAACACTCCCTCGGGTGGACCTGGCCTCGCAGAGAAAAGCCACGAGAACCACACCCTCAGGAGATGGATCGACTCGGATTCGAACCGAGGCACGCGACCGTTTCAGGGTCGTGCTCTCCCACTGAGCTATCGATCCAACCGCTCTGCGTTCGACTCCTCGACGCGGTACGTCTGCCCGTCGACGTCGACGACCAGGAGGCCGTCCGGCCCGGAGACGTCGGCGGCGGCGAGATAGTCCACGACCCGCCCGACAAGCTCGCGACCGGCGAAGTCGAACGCGACCTGGTCATACTGGCTCGTGCTCATGCTGGTACCTCGCGCCGGGCGTCGGTCCGGTCGGCATCGGTCCGGGTGATGGCCTTAGTGATCGCGGCCTCGGTCGCCTCGCCGAGGCAGTCGTCGACGTGCTCGCCGTCGCGACGGCGCTCCAGCGCCTCCCGAGCGAGCGTCTGCCGGTCGAGCGTGACGCCTTTCTCCTCGAGCGTGCGGATGGTCGCCTTGAGCAGCTCGCGGAACCGCGGCATGGAGAGCTCGCGCTCCGGGCACGGCGTCGCCTTGGGATCGTCGACGCCCTCGAGCCAGCCGAGCGCCGTCGCGACCGCGTGGGTGTCGGTCCGGTGGTCGTCCCAGTAGCGGTCCCAGGGCGACTCCGTCCCGCATTTGGAGCAGAACGTCCCCTGCTGGTCGCCGACCGAGTCGGCGGGCCCGTAGTCGACCACGGTGTGGTCGCGATGGCGCTCGTGATGCGTCTCGTACTCGCGAGTGATCCCGCCGCGTGTCGGGTCCTGCCGCTCGACGCGGACGATGCGGTGGCAGCTCAAGCACACGTCCGACGCGTCGAGGACGTGCTCGTGGTAGGCGGGTTGCTCAGGCATCGTGTTGTAGGTGAGGTCTCCGAACGTAGCGTTGGCAGTGGGGGCACCACTCCGTCCGCTCGCCGGCCTGGTTGTGATCGTGAAAGCTACTCATGTTCGCGCAAAGCGCAAAAGGGTCCAGGGCGACCGTCTCTCCGGCCCTGTCGTTCCGACCCCCGCGGGCGAGGCGTGGGGTCGCCCGTCGCCGGGCTGTCGTCACCCGATCGTTGCTTGGCCCAACGCTTATATCGACCGTACTGTGTCATTATGACATCCCGGCGATCGTCCATTCTGAGGCCGGTGGGTCGGTGTGGCGTGGCGAGCACGTGACGAGCCCTTCGTCGTGGAGTTTTCGGAGCGCACGGTGGACTGACTTCCGCGGGCGGACTGTCTCGTACGCGATCTGTCGGAGCGTCCGTGGACCGCCCTCGTTGCGGAGGTGGAGGTACACGACGGTCGCCGTCGGCGGGAGCTCGGCGAGGTGTTCACGCGTCGAGCGAGGGAGATCGGCGACGTCGACGGTCTCACTCATCCCTCGACCACCTCGTGGCCGCAGGTGAGACAGCGCGAGTGTCGGTGTTCGCGGGCGACGGCCGGGGCGAGCGGTCTTATCTCGGCGTCGACGCTGGTTGCTAGGCAGCTCCGGTCGGCGTGGAGGCGGACACCATCCGGAGAGCTCGACACGTACCACTCGTCGACGGCGTCGTAAGCGATCGGCTCGGTGTCGATCGCGCCGAACTGCTTGCCGCAGCCGTGGCACTGCCAGCGGTAGTACGGGCCCTGCGCCCCCGAGACGAGGATGTCGGTCTGACAGGTCGGGCAGGACTCAGTCATCGCTAGCCTCCGTGGTGTCGCTCGCGAACGCCATCCCGACGATGAACACGATGTACAACGTGACGCCGAAGAGCGCCATCCCAGGGTCGATGAGTGCGAGGAGCGCCCCGAGAGAGTACGCCACCACGTACGGCATCCCAGGGACGATCGTTGCGTCGTTACTCATCGCTAGCCTCCGAGCGCTTGATGTTGAGCAGGCGACGGGCCTCCTCGCGAGGGATGCGCCACTTCTTCGCGAGGTACGCGACCTTGCGCTCGGTCTCACTCGGCACGAGCCACCACCTCGGCTCGGAGATCCGGATGGACGTCGTCAGGGTCTGGATCCCAGGCGACTCGCCCGGTCCCGTGACACTCCGGACAGCGGGTGTCACGCCCGTTCATCGCACGCTGGACGTCGCAGATCGTCCCGTAGACCCAGCCGCGTCCGTCGCAGTGTTCACAACGGATGCCGTCCATCAGTTTGGACAGCTGGATCTCCTTCTCGCAACTCTCGCAGAGGCTACTGTCCCGTTCCAGTGGGTACTCGTCTCCGCACCGCGAGCAGTGAATGTCCCAGCGATCAACGTCGTCTCCGGATCGATCAGTCACGCTGAACCACCTGCCCACTTGTTGAGCGTGTGCTGGTTCTCAGGCTCGGGGACAGCGAACTCCATCTTGTCCTCAGTGTCAATCTGATGGACGTCGGCGAGATGCCAGCCGAAAGCGTTCCCCGACGGGAAGCGCTCGTCGCAGAGAGTACACCTCGCCGGTTCGGAGATGTCGATTACGACAGGTTCCGGTTCGCCGAGCTGCTCGCGTCGGACGTAAGACCACCCAGCGAACTGCGGGTGTCCGTCGATAGCGTTGACGAGACGATCTCGAAGTACTTCATCAATCTGGTAGAGACCCCGCTTCCACTGGTCGAGGTTCTCGGAGTAGCTGACGTGTTCGAGACGGCCGTGCGGGCCGTGGAACAGGTAGTCATCCTTACTGCCCCACTCGTCGATGATCCGAACGCCGAGCCCGACAGAGAGATTCGCGAGCACGACGTCGGCGAGATGATCAACCCCATCGGCGGATCCATCGTCGCTCATCGGCTCGCCCCCACGACCGCACCGCGCTGTGACGACCACGGCCGCTCCTCGCCATCTTCGTCCAGGAGCACCGCCACGGACTCGGCGTTGCGCTCGGCAGCGCGCTCGCGACGCTCCTCCGGCGAGAGCCCGGCCTGCGGGATGCCCTCGCCCTCCTCCTGGAGCGTCTCCTCGCGCGCCTCGAGGGCGTCGACGACCTGGTCGCGAGGTTCGCGATCGTGCTCGCGGGCGAGCCACCGCTCGACGGCGAGCCAGTACCGGCACAACGCGATCGTCTCGAGCCCGCGGATCCGTGCGAGCATCAGCTTCCCGGTCGTGCCGTCGCCGGCGTCGACGTGGAGCTCGTCGACGAGGAACCGCGCCGGATTCTCTGCGTGTTCCGCTGCGGACTCCGGCATCGGGTTCGGGATCGCGTCGCCCGTCTGGGCGGGCTGGGTGTCGGCGGGCATCTACGACCACCTCAGCGACCCCTCGCCATCGGGGTGGTACACCTCGCCCTCTCGGTCGAGTTTGTCGAGTTCGTCGGCTGCCGTCGACCGGTCCATCCCGGACTCCTCGGCCGCGTCGAGCACCTCATACCGGCGCGCAGCCTCTCCTGGCGTACACTGCTCGTTGATGATCTCCTTGAGGCGCTGGATGCGCTGCTTCTGTGACTGCGGCGTCCCCTTGCCAGTGCGCTCGGCGTCGAACTTCCCGGTCTCGGGGTCGTAGGCGAGCCCGACGACGTTCTTGGTGATCCGGATCGCGCGCTCGACGTGACGCGCGTCGACGGTCTCGGAGAGCTCTGCGCGGGCGAACCCGACCGACAGGCGGATGCCGGCCTCGAGGCGGCGGGGCGTCGCCGGGACCGGGTCGTTCGCGCCGTCGTTGAGCGACCGGACGTCGATGTACGACTCCTTCAGCATCTCCTTTGCCTCGGGCGTCAGCGTCGGGAACACGTGCTCACGAGCGTACACGAGCATCGCCCGGAACGTCTCCTTCGCGACCGGCGGGTCGATCGCCGTCTCTTCCGGCACGTCGATGTCGACGCCGCGGTTCTCGAGCTCCTGGCGGCTCGCGTCGTCCCACGTGTCCAGGACGTGGTCGGCGAGCTTCGCGTCCGTCTCCGGATCGGGGATGTCCTGGACGGCCAACAGGACGTCCATCCGGTCGATGAGCGCGTCGTCGAGGTCGATCTGGTCGGCCATCGGCTCCATCCGGTCGAACCGCCCGTGGACGGGGTTGCCCGACGCGAGCAGTGCCGTCCGCGTCGGGAGGTCGGCCGTGATGCCGGCCTTGTCCACCTTCACCATCTGGTCGCCCTCGAGGGCGTCGTGCATCGACTTCGTCTTCTCGTCGACGACATCGTCCACCTCGTCGATGATACAGTGGCCGCCGTTCGCCCGCGGGAGGATCCCTGGCGAGAGCGTCCACTCGGTCGTGCCGGCGAACTCCTCCTGGACGGCCGCGGCCGTGAGGCCGATCTTCGAGAGCCCAGTACCGGAGCGAAACTCCGACTTCGGCGCGATCTCGTTGAGTCGGCTGAGGATGGTCGACTTCCCGCGGCCAGGGTCACCGATCAGCCCGAAGTGAAGGTCACCCCGATAGCTCCCGAGCTCGTTGTCGATGCGGTAGGCGTTGAACAACCACGCGACCGACGCCTCGAACACGATGTCGAGCTCCTCGTCCGCGAGGATCTGCGGCGCGATGCTGTCGGCCAGCTGGTCGACGCAGTCATCCTGCTCGGCGAGCGTCTCGAACGCCTCGCGATGGGCGTCGACGTCGACATCGTCGTAGTCGTCGCTCTCGAACGCGATGGCGTGGGCATCGATCCACGTCGTCGTCTCCGGGTCGGCGTTCCGGCCCGTGAGGTCCGACTCGTTGACACGGAGCTTCCCGAGGATGACCGCCTGCTCGCCACTCCGGTCGGGGAGGCCGTTCTCCCCGCCGTAGTCACAGAGGTCGTCCTCGACGAACACCGGGATCGACTCGCCCTCGACATCGGGGCGCTCGCCCGGAAGTTCAACGAGCTGGACCTTCCGCTGGTCGACGAACTCCGACTCGTCGACGTTGAGTCCCCAGGGACCCTGTCGCTCGCAGCCGGCACACTCGTGCGGCTCCTGAACCTGGTTGCGCCCCTGTGGGATGTACGTCGGCGTCCCGCAGCGCTGGCACTCGTAGGCTGCCTCGACGAGTCGTGGCGCCGTCCCGGTGACCTTCGAGAGCTGCCCGCGGACCGCGACGTAGTCGCCGATGTCATCGGCTGGGTTGAGGTCCGGGATCGACCGCGTCTCGAGCGCATCCTCGGTGTCCGTCAGACGGACGTGAGCGTTCGCGAGTTCGACATCCGCCGGCAAATCGAAGAGCCGGAGCGCCTCCTCGGCGTACTCGCGGAGCTGCTCGGGGTCGCTCTGCCAGTCCTCGAGGAGCCCCCGGTCGTAGCGGTAGAGGTCGTCCGCCTCGATGTACAGCGACCGCTGCTCGCGCGGGTACCGCTGGGCGAGCTCGCCGATCTCGTCGCGGCAGTACGTCTGGTAGAACTCGAGGAACTGGTCGGTGAGCGTCGCCGTCTCGCCCTGGACGGTGGCGCTCATGCGTCACCTCCGTCCCCGGTGACGGCCTCGGCGATCGGTTGCTCGTTGCCGGCGCGGCGCTGCGTCTCGGCGTGCATCTGTTGCATGAAGTTCGTGTTCAGGAGGTCGCGCTCCTGGTCGGCGGCGCGATGCTTCAGGTCGTAGAGGACTTCCTCGTTCGACCGGCCGTGCTCGCCGCGGACGTCGTCGACCCGTGGGTGGGTCGCCCACACCTGCGGGAAGTCGCCTGCCTCCATCTCGTCGAGCAGCGTGTCGAGGGCGTCCTCGTAGCTGCCTTCCTCGTCGACCTTGTCCTCGCGAAGCTCACGGATCTCGTCCAGGTCGTCCTTCAGCCGGGCGACGCGATCGCGGTGCTCGCGAGCCTGCTCGAGTTCCTGCTCGAGCCGCTCTTCCTTCCGCCGGATCTTCCGGTCGATGACTGCGACCGAGTCGGCAGTGTTGACACCGAGCTCACGCTCGAGGGCGGAGATGACGACCTGCTTGTTCGTTCGATCGTCCTCGTCGACGAGGTACTTCAGCGATGGCGGGATCTCGACGTAGAGGGTCTCCGTCCCCTCAGCCTGGTTAGGCACGCCGACCACCTCCAAACCAAACCCGATCCCTATATTCTATACTTTTCCCTATATTATAGGGATAGTTGTTGTAACATAGGGAGACGTTAGACATGGCGGTACACCTCCGTGGCGTGAGCTGCTGGACTTGGAGCATCGGGATCGTGGTCGTGGACGTCGACGCGGCCGCAGCTGGCGCAGTCGACATCGACTTCGTCAGGGTACTCGTCCGTGCTGTACGTCCAGGAGAGGTACTGCGTCGCCCCACAGCAGCGGCTCGTGTAGGGTTTCGCGATGTCGTTGAGCCACTCCTTGTACGACTCCGCGAGTGGTGGCTCACACATCCTCAACCACCTCGCCGGCGTCGGCGTGCTCGTCGCAGACGAAGTACTCGCCGTTGCCGTCGCGGATGACGTGGTCGGCCGCGTCGCGACAGCCGAGCGCTCCGCAGAACGGCCCGGACGCGACCGCCATCAGGCGACCGCCCCCGTGTTTAAGTACCCATTTATATGTGGTTCCGCTGGTATTCTTGAGGTGCTCCTCGAGTCGGAACAGTCAACACCATGCCGGTGGCTATCGACATAGCATGCCCAAGATAAGCGTCGAGATCCCCGGCGAGCTGTTGGCGGACCTCGACGACCACGTCGGCGACGACGGAAAGTTCGTGAACCGCAGCGACGCGGTCCGGGCGTCGATCCGCAAGACGCTCGACACCCTCGACGAGATAGACGCACGCCACGGCCGGCTGACCGACGAGGACGGCTCGGATGAGTAGCCGCTCCGCCGACACCGGACCCGAGCGCCTCCTCGCGGTCGATCCCTTCTCCCGGCCGGCGGTGGCGGCGGTGGGGCTCGTCGCGCTGTTCGTCACCGCGCTCGCGACCGCGCAGGTCACCGCCGCGAAGGTGCTCGCGCTGTCGCTCCCGGTCGCGCTGCCCGTGGTCGGCCCGCGGATACTGCTCCCCGGCGCGGCGCTGGCGTACGCGGTCACCTTCTTCGCGTCCGACTGCCTGGCCGAGCTGTACGGCCGCCGGACCGCTCAGGTCGTCGTGAACGTGGGGTTCGCGATGAACTTCGTCGTGCTCGCGTTGGTGTGGTCGACGCTGGCCGCGCCGGGCGTCGACCCCGAGGTCGCCGCCGCCTTCGGGACCGCGCTCGGCCCGACGACCAACGTCGTCGCCGGCAGCCTGCTGGCGTACGTCGTCAGCCAGAACGTCGACGTCGTGCTCTTTCACGCGATCCGCGACCGGACCGGATCGGCCAACCTCTGGCTCCGCAACCTCGCGTCGACGGCGACGAGCCAGGCGATAGACACGGTGGTCTTCGTGTCGGTCGCGTTCCTCGTCGCGCCGACGCTCCTCGGCGTCGGGGACGCGCTGCCGCTCGCCGCGGTCGGCGCGCTGATCGTCGGCCAGTACCTGCTCAAGCTGCTGATCGCCGTGCTCGACACCCCGTTCGTCTACCTCGTCGTCGGCGCGGTCCGGGAGTAGCGGTCCGCTCGAGCACGTCTCAGGTGACCGCGAGCGCCCGCGGGACCGCCTCCGGGAGGTCGGCCGGGACCCGATCGAACCGGTCGCCGCCGTCGACGGTTCGATGGAGCCCGTGGTTCGTGAGCGCCCAGAGTTCGCCGGTCGCCGCTCCCGACGCCAGGACGGCCCGGTAGGTCCCCTCGCCGGTCGGGATCCCCCGGTCGTCGAGCCGTTCCCAGGCCGTCGCGTCCGGGTTTCCGTCACCGCCGACCGATCCGTTGCCGGTCGCCCCGTCGCCGACCGATCCGTCGCCGGCCGCTCCCTCCCGGCGGTACAGGTAGGCCTCGCCACGCCGGTGGGCGGCGGTCGCGCCGCCGGCGGCGCTGGCGAGGACGCGGTCCGGATCTCCGGGGTCGACGGCGAGCCCCCACACGTAGCCGTGATCGAGGCCGTCGGCGACGACCTCGAAGGACCGTCCGCGGTCGTCGCTCTCGGCGTACCCGTCGCCCGCGGCGACGTACACCCGGTCCGGGACGTCCGGGTGGGTCGCGATCGTGTGGGTGTCCCGGCGCGATCCCGGCGGGCGGTCGGTCCACGTCGCGCCGCCGTCGGACGTGACGAGCAGCGCCCCGGCCTCGATCCCGACGTACCACCGCTCGGGGTCGTCGGGGCAGGGCTCGATCCACCGGACGTGGTGGGTGTCCGGGCGGGGCGGGAACGACCACTCCGACGCGGAGGGGACGTCGGTCATCCCCGTGATCGGCTCGACCGATCCGCCGCCGTCCGCGGTCCGGTAGAGCCGCGAGGGCTCGGTCCCGATCCACGCCGTGTCCGGGTCGTGCGGGCTCGTCGCGAGGGCGGTGACCGCGTCCGGGCCGGTGCCCTCGGGACCGAGCGCGTCTCCGGCGATCCGTTCGAACGACTCGCCCGCGTCGACCGAGCGGTGGAGCCCGTCGTCGAACGTCCCCGCGAACACGCGCTCTCGAGCCTCCCGGTGGACCGCCACGCACTCGACCCGTCGTCCGTCGAGGCGGGTCTCGACGCGTCCGGTGTCGGGATCGACGACGCGGAGCCCGTCGGCGTAGGCCGCGTACGCGTTCATGCCCGTGAGGAGGGCGGGCGGGGACATAAGCGTGGACGCCGCAAGGGATTTACCACCGCACACCGTGGTAACCGTAAGCATGGATCTCCGCGTACAGGGGGACGTTCCCCCCGACCCGTTTCTCGGCGCCGCCGACCTGTTCGAAACCGAGTTCTCGCTCGAGGACCCCGTCTACGTCAAGATCCGGGACGACCCCGACGAGCGAACGTGGGCCGGCCACTACGCCGACCACCACGTCCTCAACGTCTCCCGACGCGCCGCCACGAGCGCGATGGCCCGCGAGCTGGCGGTCCACGAGCTCTCACACATGGCCCGGTACGAGGAGGGCCACGCCTCACACCTCCAGTCGACCGAGGAGGCGCTGTACCTCGGGCTCGCCGGCGAGACCGTCGAGCGACGCAAGCTCGCGCACTGTTACCAGATCGCGAACCACATGAAGGACATCTACGCCGACGACATCACGCTCTCGGTCGCGCCCGCCGACAAGCTGGTCGGCTTCCTCGAGTCGACGCTGGCGGCCGCCGTGGCGGACCGGCCGGCCCCGGATCGGGCCGGGTCGCCGCCGGTGACCGCCGGGGCCGACCCGGAGATCACGGCGGTGAACGCGGCGTTCGCGCTGGCGCTCGTCGAGCGACACGACCTCGCGGAGCCGAGCCACCGCCTGTACGACCTCGCACGTGCGGCGGAGAGCGACGCGGCGGACGTCGACGTCGACGGCTTCAAACGCCGGTTCCTGGAGCTCGGCCCGGACCCGACGGAGAGCGGCTACCGGAAGGCGCTCGTCTCGGCCGCGCGCGCGTACGCCGTGTGACGACGGACGCGTCCCGTGTGACGGACGCGTGGCGCCCACTCCCCGGTCGGTATGGCGTCGGCCGCGTCAGTCCGCCTCGTCGGCCTGTAGCTCGTCCGAGTCGGCGGTCGACGGCTCGTCCGTCCCCTCGAGGACCGTGACTCGGGCCTTCATGATCCGGGTGTTGTCGACGCGCTCGATGCGGATCCGGACGCCGTCGAACTCGATCTGTTCGCCCTCCTCGACGAGCCGGCCCGCGCGGTTGAACACGAAGCCGGCGAGGGTCTCGAACTCCTCGCCCTCCGGGAGGTCGATGTCGAGGATCTCGTTGACCTCGTCGATGTTGACCTCGCCCCGGACGAGCGCGACGTTGTCGTCGAGGAACTCGACCGGCGCGTCCTCGTCGCCCTCCAGGATCTCGCCGACGATCTCCTCGGCCATGTCCTCCAGCGTGATGATCCCCTCCGTCGTCCCGAACTCGTCGATGACGGTCACCATCTGGAGGCGGTTCTCCTGCATCTCCGCGAGCAGCTCGTCGGCGTTCTTCGACTCGGGGACGTGAAGCGTCGGCTTCACCACCCGTGCGAGCGACGGCTCCCCCTCGGAGTAGCGCAGCTCGCGGACCAGGTCCCGGACCGTGACGACGCCGACGATGTTGTCGAGGTTCCCCTCGAAGACGGGGACGCGCTCGTGGTCGGCGTGGATACACGTCTCGATGGCCTCCTCGACGCTCGACTCCTTCGCGACCGCCGTGACGTCGAGTCGCGGCGTCATCACCTCCTTGGCGATGGTGTTGTTGAACCGGAAGATCCGGTCGAGCATCTCGCGTTCCTCCTCCTCGATGACGCCCTCGCGCTCGCCCGTCTCGATGATGTCCTGGATCTCGTCGCGGGTGACGTAGGAGGTCTCGATCGCCGACCGGCCGCCGGTGACCTTGTTGACGACGCGCGTCAGGTAGTCGAAGAGGACGACGAGCGGAAAGAGGACGTACTCCGAGATCTTCAACGGGCGGGCGATCCGGAGCGACCACGACTCGGTGTTCTCGACGGCGTACGACTTCGGCGCGCTCTCGCCGAAGAGGAGCACGAGCGCCGTGATCCCGAACGTGGCGATGGTGACGGCCTGCCCCTGACCGAACCCGAGATAGACGAGCAGCCCGGTCGAGATGGAGGACATGGCGACGTTGACCATGTTGTTCCCCACGAGGATGGTGATGAGCAGCCGGTGCGGGTCGCTCTTCAGCGCCTGTACCGTCTCCGCGCCGGGGATCCCGTCCTCGACCAGGCTGTCGATCCGGTGTTGCGGGAGCGAGAACAGGGCGATCTCCGAGGAGGAGAAGAACGCCGACAGCGCGATCAACACGAGGATCGTGAGCGCGCCGAGGAGGGCCACGGTGGTGTCTCCCATCACCGGCAGCTGGAGCGGGCCGACTGTCAGCGCGCTTGACGATAAGCCCATTACCGCCCCACTTCCGTCGGGACGCAGTTAAAGTGTTACCTTCGAACGTCCGGGCGTGCCGCGGCCGACACGGTTACCCCGTCCGGGGCCGAAACCGGGCGTATGACGGACCCACAGATCACCCTGTACCGACTACAGGCGTGTCCGTACTGCGAGCGGGTCGTGCGAACGCTCGACCGCCTCGGCCTCGAGTACCGGTCGCGGTACGTCGAGCCGATGCACTCGGAGCGGAACGTCGTCAAGCGCGTCTCCGGCGCGCGGAGCGTCCCGGCGATCGTCGACCGGAACACGGGCGTGACCATGTCCGAGAGCGCCAACATCGTGGAGTACCTCGAGGGAACCTACGAGGACGCCGGCGCGGCGGGGGGTGCCTGATGCCCGAGTTCGAGGTCGTCGAGCTCCCCGAGACGGACCACGTGACGGCGGGCGAGACCGCCCCCGAGTTCACCCGACCGCTCGTCGGCGAGGAGTTCTGGGAGGACCGCGCGCTCTCGGCGGTCGTCGACGGGCCGACGCTGCTCGTCTTCCACCCGATGGACGGCGCGTTCCAGACGACGTACGTCTACAACGAGATCGACGACCGCGGGTGGGCCGACGCGCTCCCCGTCTACGGCGTCTCGATCTCCTCGCCGTACGAGCACAAGGACCTGCTCGCCGAGCGCGGCGACGGGGTTCGAGTCTTCTCGGATCCGAGCGCCGAAGTGATCGAGTCGTACGGCGTCGCCCACGACGTCGACGGGATGGCGGGGATCACCGAGGCGCGCCCGGCGGTCTTCCTGCTCGACGACGACCGCGTCGTCCGATACGCCTGGGTCGGGAGCGAACACCCCTCCTTCCCCGACTACGACGCGGTCGAGTCGGCGATCGACGACCTCCTCGAGTGAGCCGGCCGGGACGCTCTCGGGCGCCGGGGCGGTCCGACCCGCTATCCTTTTTCGATCCGAACGCCTACGTCGACCCGTGAACGACGACGCCGACACGGGCGCCGAGGACCGCCGACTCGACGCCGACGAGGCTCCCGACGTGGACCGCGAACTCCTCGGCCGAGCCGCCGACGCGGTCGCGGCCGGCGGGCTCGTCGTCTACCCGACGGAGACGGTGTACGGGCTGGGCGGGAACGCGCTCGATCCTGACGCGGTCGAACGCGTGTTCGAGACGAAGGGGCGCGACCGCGACGACCCGCTTTCGCTCGGCGTCGCGAGCGCGGACGCCGCGTCGAGCCACACCCGGCCGACCGCGCTCGCGACCGCGTTCATGCGGGCGTTCCTGCCGGGGCCGGTGACGGTCGTCGTCGAACGGGGCCCGTCGGTTCCCGACGCGTTGACCGGCGGGCGCGACCGCGTCGGCGTGCGCGTCCCCGATCACCCGGTCGCCAGGGCGCTGTTGGAGGAGACCGGGCCGCTGACCGCCACCAGCGCGAACGTCTCCGGAGCCGGCAGCGTCACCCGCGTCGCCGACCTCGACGGGCGGGTGCGCGACCGGGCCGCGGCGGTGATCGACGGCGGCGAGACCGGCGGGGCGGAGAGCACGGTCGTCGACCCCGAACGGGGGGAGATACACCGTCGCGGCGCGATGGCCGGCGCGGTCGAGGCGTGGCTCGCGGACCCGCCGGTGTGAGACGTCCGAGAAGGGAGCGGCGACGGTCGCGCTACACCGAGAGATCGCCCGCCGCCTTGATCACGTCGAGCGACTCGGCGTCGACGGTGTCGACGTCGAGCCAGTGGGGGACGTACTCGCGTTTCTCGTAGGCTTCGCGCTCGTCGGGAGTGCCGACGGTACACCAGAGCTGCGGCTCGTCGGGGCCGTGCCACCCGCCCTGCGTGCTGATCCCGAAACAGACCAGCTCCTCGCCCTCGTACTCGATGATCGCGTCCCGACGGATGCCGGGGTCACCGCGGACGATGAGGTGTTGCATGTCCCGGAGTTGGCGGGTTCATCGCTTAATCGCTTCGGTACGGACGATCCGCCGCCGGGCGCTCGACCGCGTTCGGCGGGCCGACGCCGAGCGCGGATCCGCGTCGTATATTGTTCGATCATAAATCGTTCGATCACGATTAAAAGCGATCGAACGTTCAATTATTTCTCGATCATAATCATCGATCAGTCTCGAGAGGAGATAGATAATGATAATCGTCTATCCTGTCGAAAATCGTTAAGTGGGCCGGGAGCGGACCCTACGATAGAACGGGCGAGCGTCCATCGGACGGCCCGTCGACCACCGACCATGTCAGCAGACATCGACCCCGACGCGAGCCGCCACGGAGCAGAGCCGACCGTCCGAACCCCGGACGGGACGGGGATCGACGCGGCCGACCGCGACGCCGACGAGCGCGCGACCCGCCCGGACCCCGTCGACGGGCCGAACGGCGACGCCGACCCGACCACGGATCCGGCCGCCGCCGGCCTCTTCGAGCGAGTGCTGGTCGTCACGGACGGCACCGACGTCGGCGAGGCGGCGGTCGAGTCCGCGATCGACCTCGCGGCCGCACACGGCGCGACCGTGGACGCGCTGTACGTCGTGGACACGACGGAGGCGTGGGACGTGGTGGTCGAACGCCGCGAGCGCGAGGGCGAGGCCGCCGTCGAGGCCGCCGAGGCTCGCGGCCGGGAGCGCGGCGTCGACGTCGAGAAGTGGTTCCGCTACGGCACCGCCCACGAGGAGGTGCTCGGGTTCGCCGAGGCCCACGACGTCGACCTCGTCGTGCTCGGCTCGGCCCGTCGGACCGGGCTGGACCGGCTCGTTCATCCCGAGCCGCTCCCGACGCGGGTTCAACGCGGCAGTTCGGTCCCCACGCTGGTGGTCGGCGTCGACGACGAACGCTGATCCGGATCGAACTCGTCGCCTAGGGCGCGTAGTAGTACTCGCCGTCGCGCTTCTGTTGCCGGTCCTTCTGTGAGTCCGGCTTGTTGATCCGCGGGCGGCCGGTCCGCTCGTCGCGTCGGAACGTGATGTCGAGGTCGGCGAGGAAGTCGTTCATCCCCTCGCGCATCTCCTGTGGCCGGGTCGCACGACCGCGTTCCGCGGGCTCGCCGTCGAACACCATGAGGCGGTCCGCGAGCAGGTCGATCATGTAGATGTCGTGGTCGATCACCAGCACGGTCGCGTCGTGGTTCTCCGCGTATCGCCGGATCGCGGTCGTCGCGCGCACCCGCTGTTCGACGTCGAGGTGCGCGGAGGGCTCGTCGAGCAGGTAGAGGTCGGCGTCCTCCGAGAGACACGCCGCGATCGCGACGCGCTGGCGCTCGCCGCCCGACAGGTCCGTGAGGTCCTGTTCCATGATCCGGTCGAGCTGGAGCGGCCCCGCGATCTCCGTGTTCCAGTAGGAGCTGCCGAACTCGTCGGTGATCGATGAGAGGAACGCGTCGACGCGCATCGGCTGGTCGATCTCGATGTACTGCGGCTTGTACGCGATGTCGAGCTCGAACTCGAGGCTGCCCGCATCCGGCTCCAGCGAGCCGGCGAACAGCTTCGCGAGCGTCGACTTCCCGATCCCGTTGGGGCCGACGATCCCGAGCACCTCTCCCTCGCGTATCGTCCCGCCCTCGACGTGGAGGTCGAACTCCCCCTCGCCGTAGGACTTCTCGAGGTCCGGGTACTCCACGAGCGGCGTTCCCTTCGAGGAGGCCCGCGGCGCGTGTTCCTCGAAGGTGATCGCGGAGGGGCGGATCCGCATGTTCTCGTTCTCGAGGTACCCCTTGAGGTACTCGTTGATCCCGTTGCGGACCGACTTGGGGTCCGTGATGACCCCGTACGCGCCCGGCTCCCCGTACGCGACGTGGAGGGTGTCGGCCAACAGATCGAGGATCGCCAGGTCGTGTTCGACCACGAGCATCGACCGCTCTGAGCCGGGATCGTTCGCCAGCTCCTGGATCAGCCGCGCCGCGACCATCCGCTGGCCGATGTCGAGGTACGGCGTGATCTCGTCGAGGAAGTAGAAGTCGGCGTCGCGCGCCAGACACGCCGCGATCGCGACGCGCTGGAGCTCGCCGCCGGAGATCGAGTCGATGTCCTGGTCCATCACCGGCCGGATGTTGAGCCGGTCGATGAGGTCGTCGAGCACGCCGCGCTCGTCGGTGCGTTCGAGCAGCTGGCGGGTGTTGCCGTCGAACTGCTTCGGGATCTGATCGACGTACTGGGGCTTCCGGGCGACCGTCACGTCGTCGGCCTCCAGCGCGGCGAGGTAGTTCTGGAGACCAGTCCCGCGGAAGCGGTCGAGGACGCGCTCCCAGTCGGGCTCCGCCTCGTGCTCGCCGAGGTTCGGGACCCGCTCGCCCGCGAGCGCGTGGACCGCCGTCGACTTCCCGATCCCGTTGGGACCCAGGATCCCGGTGACCTTGCCGGGCTCCGGCGTCGGGAGTCCGTACAGCGCGAACGCGTTCTCGCCGTACCGGTGGACGGGGGCCTCCTCGAGTTCGGAGGGGAGGTTGATGATCTCTATCGCGTCGAACGGGCACTTCTCGACGCAGATGCCGCAGGTCTCGCCGAGACAGATCTCCTCGGAGATCCGGATCTGGTCGGGGTCGCCCTCCTCGGCGTCCTCGCCGCGCTCGGTGATACACTCCTTGCCCGTCCGGTTCGGCGGGCAGTAGTTCGCGCACTCGTAGTTACATCGGTCGGGCTGGCATCGATCCAGATCCACGACTGCGATGCTGTCGTCGGCCATCTCAGAACGTCACCGCCGAGGTCAGAAGCACCGTGTAGCTGATGAACCACAGCGTGAACGTCATGAACGCCACGTAGAAGTTGTCCTTGACGCCGAAGTCGGTGATGTCGACCCCGAAGACGCTGTACACCGGATACTGGAGGAACACGAACGCGCCCAGGACCACGAGAGCCATCGTGTCGGCGGCGTCGACGGGATCGGTCCCGACGTAAGCGGCCGACACCACGCCCGCGGCGATCCCCGCGAGACAGCAGATCGTGGTGACGACCACGCTCCGGGCATGCCCGGAGATCCCCGATTCGTCGCTCATACGTACGGATCCGCGATCGCCCGTGAAAAACCGTTCGTTCCGCTCACGTCCGGCTCACCGTTCGGCTCCGCTTCGCGCCCGCTCCCGTAGTCGCCCGTCTCCGCCCACGCCGTGTCCGCTCGGGGCGTCCTCACTCACGGCACGACGTCCCCGCCCACGGTCCGGGATGGCCGCCTCGGAACGTGTCCGATTTTCAGACATACCATACACCATACATTTCGGTCGGGGGCACGCTCGGAACGGGCCGACCTCGATCCGATCCGCCCGTCGGATCCGACCGCGCGGCAAGCGCGCGCGAGGTTCGATCGCTGACTGACTGGTCAGTCCACCACCCACGTTCCAGCAACATTTTCTTGTAAGTGGGAAAGAAGCCAGCAATTATCTCCGCTACATCGCCCGAGATCGGGGGTGTTGCATCAACATTTATCACCGTGTGCGGTTTCGATTCGTAGCGATGGCTGGAACCCAAACGGAGGGTCTCGACGACCTCCCGCCGAGCGCCAAACTCGTCTTCAAGGTACTCGAATACAACGGACCGCTGACACAGAAGGGGATCGTTCAGGAGTCGATGCTGTCGGCTCGAACGGTCCGCTACGCCCTCGAACGTCTGGAAGGGATCGACGTCGTCGACGAGGACGTCTACTTCGCGGACGCTCGGCAGAACCTGTACAAGCTCACCGAGCCCGCTCAGGAGTTCACGAGCGAGGACCGGGATGCCTCCTGTACCGCGGACTAACTCCCCTCCTCACGCTCGACCGATCGGGCGCCCCGAGCCGCCTCGAACACGGTGAGCCCTATCGCGACCAGGAGCGCCGACGTGGCCGCGAAGACGAACGCCAGGAGCGCGAACCAGACGTCGGGACCGACCACCGGATACTCGCGGACCTCCACGAGCGGACCGAGGAGTTCCAGCGCGCGGACGAGGTACAGCAGGACCGCCAGCGACGCCCCGACCACGAGACCGACGCGGACGTTCCGATAGAACGCCAGCGATTCGAGCAAGACGAGCATCGGGGGCTTGTCCGTCGTGTCGTCGCTCACACGTCCTCGTACCCGCTACACTCGCAAAGAGTCGTCGGAACCGGACCGGCGTGCGACGCCGCCGCGAGGCGAGTCGTCCGTGCGGGACCGCCGTGGCCGGACGGCCGATACGTCACCGTCGATCGTCTTATTTTCTCTCGAACAGTCTTCGCAACCAACGGGACTAAGGGCGTCTCGACCGATCCGGGCGTGTGAGACGCGTGCTTCTCTCGGCGTCCTCGATGATCGATCCCGACGCGTTCCGGACGCTCCTCGGGGACGCCGTCGACGAGCCGGTCGAGATCGCGGTCGCCCCGCTCGGGTCGACAGAACGACTGGTCGAGGCCGGGTCGGAACGCGGAGACGGGACGGGCTTCGACGCCGTCGTTGTCGACGTGGACACGCCGGTGACCGCCGAGGCGATCGACGCGCTCGGGGACGACCTCGAGGCGGTCGTCCGCGCCGCCGTCGGCGTCGACGACGTCGACGTCGCGGCCGCGGCCGACGCCGGAGTGACGGTGACGCGGGTGCCGAAGTACTGTACGGAGGAGGTGGCGACCCACTCCCTCTCGCTGCTGTTCGCCTGCCTGCGGTCCGTGACGCCGTACGACGACGCGGTCGCCGACGGCCGATGGGCGTGGGAGGACGGACGTCCGGTCCGGCGGGTGAGCGCGTCGACGATCGGCCTCCTCTCGTTCGGCCCCATCGCGAGGCGGGCCGCGGAGCAGCTCTCCGGGTTCGGCGCGGAGCTGATCGCACACGACCCGTTCGTCGACGGCGACCGGATGCGCGAACGCGGCGTGGAGAAGGTGAAATTCGACGCCCTGTTCGACCGGAGCGACCACGTCGCGGTGTACGCCCCGCTGACCGAGTCGACTCGGGGTATCGTCGACGCCGACGCGCTCTCCCGGCTGTCGGCTCACTCGGTCGTCGTCAACGTGGGACGCGGCCCCGTGGTCGACGACGGCGCGCTGGCGGAGGCGCTGGACTCGGGAGCGATCAAGGCCGCGGGTCTCGACGTGCTCGCCGAGGAGCCGCCGGACGACGACCCGCTCGTCGGCCGCGACGACACGGTCGTCACGCCACACGCCGCCTGGTACAGCGAGGACGCCCGCGAGGACCTGAACCGGAGCGCCGCCGCCGACGTCGCCGCCGTCCTGGCCGGCGACGTCCCCGCGGGACGCGTGGATCCGAACGCGGACTGGCTGTGACCGGTGCGGCTCACAGCCGGTCGGTGAGGTCGAACTCGCCGCCTGGATCGTCGTCGGCGTCAGGGTCGCCGTCGCCCTCGGATCCCTCGCCTCCGATCGTCCCGACGGTGTCGACGCCGGCCGACTCCAGCCCCGCGGCCAGTCCGTCGCCGAGCCCGTAGGTGTCTCGAACCGTGCGCGCGAGCACGCCGTCACGCTCGAAGACGACGTAGACGGCGACGAAGTCGTGTGCGGCCGGCCGGAGCACGAACACCTCGCGGGGCGCGTCGTCCCCCCGCGTCTCGTTGACCCGGTCCACGAGCGGCTCCACCGGGATCCGGGCCGCTCGAAGCTCCTCGAAGGTGTCCGTTCCGGGAGCGTCGGCGAACAGGTAGAGCGCGCCGTTCGGCTCGCCGTCGGTCGAGCGCGTCGTGACCGATCCCACCGCCTCCCCCTCCGCGCGGATCCCCTGCCACGCGTCGACGGCGGCCTCGAACATCCCGTCGATCCCGTCGGCGAACCGGAACCGGCTCTCGCGGACGGTCGTCACCTCGGCGAACCGGGCGGTGCCGTCCTCCCACGCCAGCGTCGCGTCGACGACGGCGCCGGGTTCGAGGTCGGCGACCCGGTCGGCGATCTCGCCCTCGTAGCCGGTCGCGGTCGCGTACAGCGGGTCGTACGCCTCCGCGGCGTCCGGATCGGTCGGATCGACCGGTCCGTCGGGCAGCTCGACGAGGACGAACTCGGCGGGACCGTCGCCGCCGTCGACGGGTCGCGGACGGCGGTCGTGGACGCGAAACCGGCCGGTCGTCGTCGGGTTCATACCGACGGAACGGCCGGTTCCCGGATAAGACGGTCGGAATCGATCCGTCGCCGAGCCGGGATCGACGGGGGATCGGAACCGATCCGTCCCGGCCGGATCCGTGTCGTTATGGGGTCGGCTCCCCAACCGACGACCAATGGGGATCCTCGAGGACAAGTCGAACGCCCGGCTGTTCTACAAGTACCTCTCGAAGGTGTACGACCAGGTCAACCGGTTCAACTGGAACGACGAGATGCGCTCGGAGGCGCTCTCGTGGCTGGAGTTCGGCGAGGACGACCGGGTGCTCGACGTCGGCTGCGGGACGGGGTTCGGCACGGAGGGACTGTTGGAACACGCCGAGGACGTCCACGGGCTCGACCAGAGCGTCCACCAGATGGAGAAGGCCTTCGAGAAGTTCGGGAAACGCGACCGGGTGAGCTTCTACCGCGGCGACGCCGAGCGGCTCCCGTTCCGCGACGACGCCTTCGACGTGGTCTGGTCGTCGGGCTCCATCGAGTACTGGCCGAACCCCGTCGAGGGGCTCAGGGAGCTTCGTCGCGTCGCGAAGCCGGGCGGACAGGTGCTCGTCGTCGGTCCCGACTACCCGCACAACCGCGTGCTCCAGCGCGTCGCCGACGCGATCATGCTCTTCTACGACGAGGACGAGGCCGACCGGATGTTCGAGGCGGCGGGCTACGAGGAGTACGACCACCACATCCAGCGTGCGACGCCGCGGAGCCCGCGGGCGATCACGACCGTCGCGCGGGTCCCCGAGGAGTAGGTCGGATCAGGGAGCGAACGGACGCGGTCGGATCGGTTCGAGGAGGCGGATCGGGTCGGGGGGGGCGGCCGGACGCGACGCGGCGTTCATTCCGGACGCGCGGTCGCCTCCAGCGTCGCGACCGGTCGATCGCGAACCGAGAGCCGAAGCGTGACCCGGTCGCCGGGCTCGATGCGCGGGTCGTTCGTCCCCGCGACCCGGAACGACGCGGAGCCGCCGACGGTCCACTCCTCGCCGCTCGCCGCGTTGAACGCGCCGGTCGGGCCGGGTCTGAATCCGGCCGCCGAGAAGAACGGGACCGGCGGCTGACGCGCCAGCGGTTCGCCGTTCACCCCGACGCGGACCGCCATCTCGTCGACGTCGATCGGGTCGCCGCCGTCGTGGGTGAGCGTTATCCGATCGCCCTCGACCTCCATCGAGAGCATCGCGGTCGGCGACGGTTCGGGGGGCGGATCGAGCGACGTCGCCGCGGTGACGCCGACCGCGAGAACGACCGTCACCGCGACGAGGAGCACCCCGGCGAGCGGGGCGATCGCCCGCGCCGAGCCTCGATCGCCGGGGGCGTTCGACGCGTCCGATCCGTTCCGTGACCGAAGGGGGGTTCGTGACGACACGGCGGGTCTGGGCCGTCATCCAGTAAAAGGAGTCGCCCGCCGGTTCCGCGTCGGTTCCCCCCGGTCAGGTACCGCCGTCGGTCCCGTTCTCGTCCGGGACGTCGCTCGTCACTCGGGGCGTTTCGAGCGGGTCGATGTCGTCGATGACGGCGACTCGCGGCTCGTCGACGACGGTGATCCGGTACGGGTCGGCGGGCGAGAGCGTGCGGACCACCCCGTTCTCGTCGGTGTTGCCGATGGTCTCGCTCGGACTGCCGCCGGCGCTTTTCGTCACCGTGATCCCCTCGATCGGGTCGCCGGTGTCCGTGTCGAGGACCGTGACGGTCACGGGACCGCCGGGATACGTCCGGTTGACGGTGACGTCGAACCCGTCACCCGACGTCGAGACGGGCTCCGCGTCGGGGAACGTCGAGAGCGCCATCCGCTGGTGTTCGAGGAAGACGCGTTCGGTCCCGCCGCTGACGAACGCCCGGAGCGTTCCGAGGTCGTGGTCGACGGTGATCCGCTGGACGGTCCCGGCGCCGAGCGCGTTCGGCTGGCGGAGCGCGGTCGTCTCCGGATACGCCTCGAGCGTCGCGTTTATCGCGGCCTCGCTGCCGAGGTCGTCGGCCCCGCGGTCCCAGCGGTCGCGCCGGAGCGACTCCCTGACGTACTGGTCGTCGACGATCGTCGCGAGAACCAGCGCGTTCGAGCTCGACTGGACGTGGACCTCGGTCGCCGGGCGATCGCCGCGAACCGTCTCGAGGGCGATCTCGCGGACGGGACCCTCGTACACCTGGAGCTGGACCTGAAGCGTGCTGACGCGGTCGGGCGTGCTGAACCCGTCCGTCTCCTCGGCGAGGTCGGCGAGGGTCTCGAGCCGGGCGTCGTACTCGGCCGCGAGCGCCGCGATCCGAACGAGCTCGTCGAGGAGCTCGCGGTCGGTCAGCTCCCCCGATGCGTGTGCGTCGATCGCCGTCGTCTGCCGGCTGTCGAGGCTCACCTCGTTCTGCTCCACCTGGTTTATCGCGGCGAGGATGCGCCGCTGCCGTTCGGCGTTCGTCTCTGCGGACTCGATCCGCCGTACCGCCGTCTCGGTCCGGAGCGCCGCGTCCGAGTCGCCGACCGCGAGCGCGAGCGAGGTGCCGAGATTGACGCCGCGCCGGTGGCTCGCGACCCGCGGTTCGACGCCGGGCGGCGTCGACAGCACTCGGAGGGTGAGGTTCTCCCCGTGCGTCGAGGTCGGCACCGATCCGGAACCGACCGAGTCCGTCACGGACGGGACGGACGGCTGCGGGACGGACCCGGAGGCGGTCGGCGACGCCGGCCGGGCGTCGGCCGTCGCGCCCGCGGAGCCGATCCCCGCGACGACGGGCGAGACGAGGAGGAGGGCGGCGAGGAAGACCGAGAGGGCTCTCATCGTCGCCCGCTTCGCCGGCAGGGGTCAAAAACCCACGCCAACTCGACGCGCCGCCGACCTCGACGACGTCGCGAGCGTCGCCGGAACCGCCGGCGGCGGCGGCGAGACGGCCGTGAGCGGGTATCTCGTGGGCGTCGAGGCGGTGTATAGAAAGCGTTTTGACCGGGGCGGGAGTGCCCCCGAACCACATGCGGAACCCCGCGATTCGCGTTCTCCTCGCCGCGTTCCTCGCCGTCGCCCTCGTGGCCGGTTCGGGACTCGTCGTCGGAGAGCCCGCTCCCTCCAGCCAGCCGTCACCGGCGGCGTCGACGCCCGCGAGTTCGATAGGGACCGACCCGGCAGCCCAGGTCAGCGGGACGGCCGTGCCGACGGGAGAGACGCGGATACGGATCGACCTCCAGCCGGACCGCGACGCGCGGTGGCGGGTGGTCGTCCGGTACGAGTTCGCCGACCCGAACCGGACGGCCGCCTTCGAGACGGTCGGGGAACGCTTCGTCGACGGGGAGGCGGGGCCGTCGCCGGGGCTGTTCGAGCGGTTCGCGGAGGCGGCGAGCCGGAACACCGACCGCGAGATGTCGGTGGTGGACGTCGAGCGCGAGTACGTCGTCATCGAGGACCCCGAGACCGCGGAGGACGCGGGAACCGGGACCGGCGGCGCGGACCCCGTCGACTCCGGAGAGGTGGCCGCGGTGGGGGAGCTCCGGTTGACCTTCGTCTGGACGGAGTTCCTCGCGGAGGACGGCGAGGACCTGGTGTTGGGGGACGCGCTGACGACCGCCGACAACGGGACGTGGCTCCGGTCGCTCGAGTCCGGCCAGACGGTCGAGGTGACCACCCCGGAGGGGTACTCCATCTCGGGAACGCCGGGGGCCAACGTGCGACTCGAGGACAACGCCGTCGTCATCGAGGGGCCGCGGGTGTTCGCCGGCGACGACCGCGTGGCCGTCGTGTACGGGCCGGCGCCGGCCACGCCGGCCGGGGAGACCCCGCCGTGGACGCTTCTCGCCGGCGCGATCGTCCTCGCGGCCGTCGTCATCGCCGGCGGGCTCGTCGGCTACCGCCGGTTCGGATCCGACGACCCGGCGCCGGCCGGCACGGACGGGTCGGACCCCGGACACGACACCGAGACCCGAACCGGCGGCGAGTCCGGGGCCGTAGGGACCGATCCGAACGACGAACCCGACGACGAGGCGGGCGACGAGGTCGAGGAGGACCTCTCGCTCCTCTCGGACGAGGAGCGCGTCGAGCGGCTCCTCGATCGGAACGGCGGACGGATGCGACAGGCCGACATCGTCGCCGAGACGGGATGGTCGGACGCGAAGGTGTCCCAGCTCCTCTCGGCGATGGCCGACGAGGGACGCGTCGAGAAGCTTCGGCTCGGCCGGGAGAACCTGATCTCGCTGCCGGACGGCGAGTCCGACGGGACGGCCGACGCGAACGGGGCGGACGGCGACGACGGAAGCTGATCCGCCCCGACCCGCCCGACTCGTCGCGACCGGGCACGCCGCCGGGAGGCGGGCCGGGAGCCGAGGGTTCAAACCCGATCCCGGCCAACGCGGGGACATGTACGCGGTCGTCGGCTGTAACCGGTGTGGCAACCTCTGGCTCCTCCGTGACCCGCGAGCGAGCGAGACGGCCCGTTGTTCGCGGTGCGAGAAGACCCACCGGACGGCGAAGCTCAAACGGTTCTTCGAGTCCGAGGACCGCGACGCGGCCCGCGAGGCGCGAGCGGCCCTGCTCGCGAAGAAGCGGGGCGACGGCGCGGCGTTCGCGGAGGTCGACCACGTCGCCGACCTCGACCGCGCGGTCGAGGACGCCGGCATCGACGACCGCGAGTACCTCGAGGCGTCGGGACTCGACGCCGACGCGGTGTTCGACGCCGGAGCGCGCGCCGGGGGAGACGCGGGGTCGACGCGCTCGCGGGAGGAGATCGTTCGGGACGCGGTCGGCGAGGCGGCCGAGCCGACCGAGGAGGGGATCGTCGCGTACGCGACCGAGCACGGCGTCCCGGCCGAAGCCGCACGCGACCTCCTGGAGAGGCTGACCCGTCGCGGGGAGCTGTCGGAGTCGCAGGGGCGGTACCGGACGCTGTGACGCGCCGACGCTCCGAGCCGGATCGGACAAGACACTTACCTCGGGGATAGGATCGCGGCGTATGGACACCCGAACTACCCTCCTGGCGATCGCCGCCGCGGTCGTGCTCGCGGGCGCGGTGGGGATCGTCGCGGTCCCCGACGCCGTCGACGACCCGCGAGC
>NZ_NHPJ01000042.1 GCF_002252985.1 Halorubrum halodurans
TCGTGTCGGAACGTTCCGACCGCGTCTGCGTCGCGGTCGATCACGTCGAGCGCCGTTCGATCGCCCTCGAAGGGGGACTCGCCGGACTCGGCGAACGCGATCCGGTCGCCGGCGAGCGCGTGGGCGCTCCAGCCGGCCATGAAGACGGCCGAGCCCCCCGCGACCTCGCGATCGCGAACGTCGCCGCCACCGTAGGCGTACCCGCAGCCCGCCAGACCCGCCGTCGCCCCCGTCGCGAGCGCGGCGAGCAGCCGTCGTCGGTCCATCGTCACTCGCGTTCCCCCGCCAGCTCCCGGAGCCGGTCGATCCGGTCGGCCGTCGGCGGATGTGTCGCCGGGAACACGTCCGTCGACACCAGCTCCGCGTCGGTGAAGGCTCTCCCCTCCAGGGGTGCGACGTACAGCGCCTCCGCGCCGCCGTCGAGCGACCGGAGGTCCCGGTCCGGCACGTCCGCCATGCGATCGTCGAGCGTCCGGAGCGCGCTCGCGAGCGCGGTCGGGTCGCCCGTGATCGCGGCCGCGCCCCGGTCGGCGGCGTACTCGCGGTAGCGCGAGAGCACCCGGTGGACGAGGACGCTCGCCGCCCAGAACATCGCGGAGACCGCGAGCGTGACGACCGCGGTGACGAGGAGGACGAGAACCGCCTTCGCCGCGCCGTCGCCGCCGTCGCCGTCGCCGCCGTACCCCACCGTTCGGAACAGCCCGTAGAGGACGTACGCGGCCGCGGTCGCGAGGTAGTAGGTGACCGTCGGCAGCAGCCACGCCACGGTCATCACGGTGGCGTCGTCGTTGGCGAGGTGTGACACCTCGTGAGCCAACACCGCCTCGAGTTCACGGTCATCGAGCGCGTCGAGCAACCCCGTGGTGACGACCACCGACGCGTCGCGGGGGCCCTGGACCGCCATCGCGTTCGGCGCGTCGTTGCGCGCGACCGCGACGGCCGGCGGCTCGACGTCCGCCGTCCGCGCCAGGCGCGTGACGCGCGCGTGAAGGTCGGGGTACTCGTCGGCGTCGACGCGGCGGGCCCCGACGCTGCCGAGCACGACCGAGGGGCCCTTCCACGCCTGAAGCACCAGCCCGCCGGCGACGACGACGACCGCGAACAGGGGGTCGACGTACACCCGGCCGTGGTAGGGGCCGCCCCCCTGCCACTCCAACAGCGGGAGGACGATCTGGTTCGTCACGAACACGAAGGCGTAGACGAACGCGAACGGGAGGACGGCGACCAGCGCGGTCGCGACGAGCAGGCGACGCCGGAGGCTGGGGTCCTCGGGGAGGGTGGAGGGCATCGCTCGCGCGTTGTGAGCGGTCCGATAAAAATCCCGCGCGCGTCGACGGCGGCGCGACGCGGAACGGCGACGGTCCCTACGCGACCGGCGTCCGCTCGACGACGGTCCCGTTCACGGTCGGGTACTGCTCGACGATCTCGCCCTCCTCGAGGTCGCCGTCCTCGACCATCTCCTCGAGGAGCCACCAGGCCACCTCGACGTGGTTCGTCTTGACGGTGTAGAACTCCTCGGGGACGCCGAGCGCCTCGAACCGCTCGGGCTCCGCGAACGCCTTGCCGTAGACGAGCGTCCCGTCGTCCGTGACCTCGTCGAACTCGCGGCGGACGTTCCGGGCCATCCGCTTGAGCCGGTTGCGGTGTTGGGCGGCGTCCTTGAACACCGACGTACAGAAGTACACCTTCTCGTGGCTCGCCATCTCCTCGACGATCGCGGCGTCCTTCGACCCCTCGACGGCTGACATGTGGCCCTCCTGGAGCTCGAAGCCCTCCTCCTGCATCCGGCGGTAGTTCCCGTCGCTCATCTCGAACTCGTTGACGTTACAGAACTCGGCGGCGCCCTCGTCGAGGAACTCGAGGAACTCCGGCTCCGCGCGGATGCCCGGGATCTCGAAGGCGGGGGTGAGCCCCTCCTCGCGGGCGATGTACAGGATCTCCTCCCACTCCGTGCCGTGCATGTCGCCCCACAGCTCTAAGGGCGGATGAAAGCGGATCTCGTCGAGGCCGGCCTCGCTGAGCCGGCGCATGTTCTCGCGGCCGCCGGGGATCCCGGTGTAGAGGTGGGTGTGGTGATCCTCGCCGAACTCGTCTTTCAGGAGTTCGAGGTAGCGCGTCGTCTTCGCCATCGCCTCCTGCGGCTCGCCGCCCGTGATCGACGTGCCGAGCGCGCTCATGCGTTTGGCCTCCGCGATCACGTCCTCGTCGGACTCCACCTTCCGCTCGTTGGCGTACACGTCGGTGACGTTCTTCCGGTTCTCCCCGAGGGGGCAGTAGAAACAGTCCCGCTGGTCACAGTAGCCGTAGACGAAAAGCACCATCTTGCCGCCCTTGGCGCACTGTTCACAGCCCTTGGAGATCATCTACGCCACGATACTCGCTCCGACGTGAAAAAGCGTCCGAAGCGCCGTCTCGGGCGTGAACCCCCCGCACGGGCCGTGAGGGCGGTTCCGGCCGGTCGCGAACACAAAGTATGTACCCCCGCTCGCTCGGAGGGATGGTATGGAACGCACCACGACCGCGCCGGAGACGACCGAGAGCCGAGACGGCCGCGACGGCGAGGGCGACGCGGACGGAAGCGTCACCAGACGTCGGGCGCTCGCCGCCGCCGCCGGGTCGCTCGGGATCGCCGGCCTCGCCGGCTGTACCGCGCTCGACGTCGCCACCGGCGAGCCCGCCGAGTTCACCGCCGGTACCGCGACGGTCGGGGACGCGACGCTCGCCGAGAGCGGGTACGAGCTCAACGAGGTGACCGAGGAGACGGTCTCCAGGGAGGTCGAGGCCGCCGGGACGACCCGCGAGGTCCGGGTGACGAACAGCGTCGCCGAGTACGACAAGGCCGTCGAGCTGCTCGGCGAGCGGTACCAGGCCGCCGTCTTCGCCGCGGTGGCGACGCCGAAGATCGAGGTGCTCGGCCGGGCGTTCAACCCGATCGCGGACCTCGAGGCTCGGGAGCTCGCTGAGATCGTCTTGAGCCGGTACGAGAACGTCGGCGAGCTCGAACGGGGGTCGGAGTACACGACGACGGTGCTCGATGCCGACGCAGCGGTCGTCGTGTTTACCGTCGACGGCGAGATCGAGGGAACGGGCGTGAACACCGAGCTGGAGCTTCACGTCGGCAGCCCGGTCGAAGCCGGCGAGGACTTCGTCCTCCCGCTGGCGGCGTATCCCGCCGCGTTCAGCGACGGCGAGAACGTCCGCCGGATGATGAACGGGATCGAACACGACCCGGCGTAACGTCGGGGATTCGCCCGCCTTCCGGGCGGCGACGCTGCGAGCCGAAAGCATATGCCGACCCCTCGCATACCCCCGGTGAATGCTGCTCGTCCTCTGTGTCGACCTCGACGACGACCTCGGCCGAAAGACGGGGATCCCGACCCCGGTCATCGGCGACGACGACGTCACCGAGGCCGCGGTCGCGCTCGCCACCGCCGACCCCGAGGACTCCGACGTGAACGTGCTGTTCCAGGGCGTGACCGTCCACGACGAGCTGGCCGCCGAGGGGGAGGCGGTCGAGGTCGCGGCAGTCACGGGCGTCGACGGTCCGGACGTGAAGGCCAACCGCGCGGTCGGCGCGGAGGTCGACCGCGTCCTCGCGGAGCTGTCGACCGGCGAGGACGTCTCGGCCATCGTGATCACCGACGGCGCACAGGACGAGTCGGTGCTCCCCGTGATCCGCTCGCGGATGCGGATCGACGGCGTCCGCCGCGTCGTCGTCAGGCAGGCACAGGACCTCGAGTCGCTGTACTACACGATCAAGCAGGTGCTCGCGGACCCCGAGACCCGCGGCACCATCCTCGTGCCGCTCGGCGTCCTGCTTCTCATCTACCCGCTCGTCGTCGTCGCGAACCTCTTCGACGTCGAGGGGGCGGCCGTGCTCGGCCTGATTTCCGGCGGCGTCGGTCTCTACTCGCTGTTCCGCGGACTCGGGCTGGAGGAGACCGTCGACGGCGCGGCCGACGCCGTCCGGAACGTGCTCTACGCCGGACGGGTGACGCTCATCACGTACGTCGTCGCGCTCGCGTTGATCCTCGTCGGCGGGGTCCAGGGCACCGAGACCGTCGAGGCCGTCCGCGGCGTCGCCGACGGCCCCCTTCCGCCGGGCGCGACGCTCACCGCGTTCGTCCACGGCGTCGTCCAGTGGCTCGCGGTCGCCGGGGTGACCTCCAGTCTCGGGCAGATCACCGACGAGTACCTCGCCGGCCGCTTCCGGTGGCGGTACCTCAACGCGCCGTTCTACGTCGTCGCCATCGCGGTCGTGTTGTACGCCGTCTCGGGCTTCTTTCTGCCGCCGGCGCCGGGAGTCACGGCCCTCCAGCTCGCGGACCTGGCGATGGCGCTCGCGGCCGGGACGCTGCTCGGCGTGTTGAGCACGCTCACGTTCGCGATCGCGGAGTCACAGGTGCCGTCGGGGGAGCCGACCTGAACGCCGAACGTGGGACGGGAGATCCCATTGGAAATTTGTTTTCAGAAGATTAGTTAGCAGAAACATTCGGTCTATCCTGCGTGCTAATAGAACGGACGTTTCGTGAGAGAGTCAGATGGATAGAGGCGGATCGTTGCTGACGCGGTGAACACTCACAAAGCCCCAGTCGTGAGGACTCGCGCGGCTCGCTGTGCTCCTCGCTCAGTCGCTTCCGCTCCTTCGCTGCGGTGCTTGCGTCGCCGGGCTTCGTCCTCACGACTGCCCCTTTGAGTCCCGCCCCACACAGCACCGCCCCACACCTCACACCTCCCCAGCCTCGCTGCTCGCGGTTTCACCGCTCGCAGCGTCCCTCGCGGACGGTTCGCGGGCCTTCGGCCCGCTCACCGGCGCGCCACCGCACGCCGATCGTTGCCTCACCTATATTGACCGGAACGGGCCCAAATCATTCACTCGTGAGAATTTCAACGAAGCCGGATGGGGCGGTCACCGCGGCGTCCACTGCTCGCAGGCCTCCATGTCGTCCATGACCTCGTCGTAGTGGCCGCAGTAGGGCCGCATCCCGTCGTCGGTGCGGACGTAGTCGAACTCCGCGCAGTTCCCGCAGTACGCGTCGCCGGGACCGTCGCGGGCGGCCGCGCGCGACGTCGGCGATCCGGCGTCCGAGCCGCCCGCCCCGGCGGGGGCGTCGGGATCGGCCGGGGGGTCGAGCGGCGAGGAGAGGTCCGTCGACGCGCTCCCCCCGTCGCTACGTCCCGACGGCGAAGCGGGGGAGATGCCGAGCGAGTCGCCGGACGTGGCCGCACCGCTCGGGTCGGCCCCGGATCCGGCCGTCGACGCGCGGGGGGCGTCGTTCGGGGGCGGGCCGGCGGTCGGTCCGAGGCCGTCGTCATCCGGCCCCGTCGGTTCCGATCGGTTCGTCTGCGTCTCGACGTTCCCGTCGGGGGTGCCGCCGAGGAGGCCGACGCCGCCGCCGAGCCCCGCGACCTGGTCGCGTTCGACCTCGATCACCCTCGTCTCGCCCTTGTGGGTCACCTCCATCGTCACCGTTCCGCCCGGATCGTTGCGGGTCTTGAAGTTGGCGACGCCGACGAAGACGCACCACATCGTCGTCGCGGCGCCGAGGAAGTAGACGCCGGCGGTGGGGAGCGTGAGGTCCACGAGCTCCGGGCGCGGGCCGCCGACCCAGTGGTTCGGGTACGCCTGCGAGAACAGCGCGACGCCGAGCGCCATGATCGCCGCGCCGACGATCGCCGCCGCGCGGGTTCGCCGGTCGGCCGGCAGCACCGTCATCACGCCGAGCGTGACGAGCGGGACGCCGATCCCCCCGAGGATCCCGCCGAGGCGCCGTGCGGCGCCGGAGGTGTACCCGCTCGGCACGAGCACCTCGGCGGCCACGAGGATCCCGGCGACGAGGAGCAGCGTCCCGCCGACGAACAGCCCCGCACCGAGCGACAGCCGCCGCGGGTCGACCTCGGAGCGCCCCTTCCCCCCGTACGCCTCCGAGAGACTGGTCATACGCCCCCTTCGTCGCCCACCCTGAAAACAGTACGTCAGACGCTCACGCGATCAGACGGGCCACGCCGCGGATCGACGGGTGGGCTCTGCGGCCGGAGGACGCGTCGACCGAGGGACGCGTCGACCTGGAGGACGCGCCGAGCTAGACGAGCGCGTCCACGTCCGCGTGCGCCGCGAGCAGGTCAGCCATCCGCTCGACGGTGCGGACGTCGCGGGTCCGGCCGCCGCTTATCACCTCCTCGACGCGGTCGATCGCGGTGGCGGTGTCGGTGTTCACGGCGAGCACGGCGGTGCCGGCCTCCGCGGCCCGCCCGAGCACCGCGCCCGAGGGGCGGTGCCCGCCGGTGAGCACGAGACACTTGACGCCCGAGGCGTCGAGCGCGGCGGTCTGGACGTCCGCACGGTCGCCGCCCGTGATCACCGCGGCGTCGCGGGCGCGCCGGAAGTGCCGGAGCGCCTCGTCGCCGCCCATCGCGCCGACGAGGAACCGCTCGACGAACGCGTCGGTGGGCCCGTCGGTCAGCAGTTCCGCGCCCAGCTCGTCCGCGAGGTCGGCGACGGTGACGCCCGCGAGCTCCTTCTCGTGCGGGAGCGCCCCGAAGACCGAGATCCCGCGGGACTCGAGGAAGGGGATCCCGTCGCGATCGAGCGAGTCGAAGGCGGCGTCGTCGACCTTGTTGAAGAGGACGCCGGCGAGCCGGTCGCCGAACGCGTCGGCGGCGGCGAGCACCGCGTCGAGGTCGCCCGGCGTCCCGTAGTCGGCCACGAGCACGACGCGCGCGTCGAGCAGGTCGGCCACGTCCACGTCCGTGAGGTCGACGACGCCGCCGGTGGTCCAGTCGCCGCCGCCCTCCACGAAGACGTGGTCGCGGTCGGCGGCGAGCCCCTCGAACTCCTCGCGGATCCGCTCGCGGAGCGCGTCGGGGTCCTCCGTGCCGCGGACCGCGCCCTCGACGAACGTCGGCGAGTAGACGACCGGCTCCATCTGGTGCATCTCGGCGTCGAGCCCGAGCACCTCGCGGGCGAGCATCGGGTCCCGGTCGAGCGTCTTGCCGACGTTCGACTGGAGCCGCGTCCCCTTCGGTTTCATGTAGCCGACGCTCCGGTCGCGGTCGGCGGCGAGCCGCGCGAGCGCGACGGTGATCGCGGTCTTTCCGGCGCCTTCTCCGATCGCGGTGACGAGTGTGGTGGTGGTGTCTGTCATTGGTGTGGTGTCTCGGTGTCGGCGTCGACGCGGGCGGCCTCGACGTCGAGCTCCTCGGGGTCGACGGTGAGTCGGACGTCCACGGCGGCGACGGTCGCGCCCCCGTCGGCGTCGGGCAGTGCGACGAGCGGATTGACGTCGAGCTCCAGGATGGCGGGGAAGTCGGTGACGAGCTGTGAGAGCCGGCCGATCGTCTCGATCACGGCGTCCAGATCGACCGGGTCGCGGCCGCGAGCGCCGCGCAACAGCGGCGCGGAGCGGATCTCCTCGGTCATCTCGCGGGCCTCCGGCTCGGAGACGGGCGCGACGCGGAAGGCCGTGTCCTCCATCACCTCCACGAAGATCCCGCCGAGCCCGAACATCACGAGCGGGCCGAACTGCGGATCGCGGTTCATCCCGACGATGGTCTCGACGCCGTCGTCGAGGTCGACCATCTCCTGGACCTGGACGCCCAGGATCGTCGCGTCCGGCTGGTAGTTGCGCGCGCGGGTGACGAGGTCCTCGTAGGTGTCCGCGGCGTCCGCGTCGGGGACGCCGACCGCGACGCCGCCGATGTCGGACTTGTGGAGGATATCCGGCGAGACGATCTTCATGACGGCGTCGCCGTCGATCCCGGCCGCGACCTCGCTCGCGCGCTCGGGCGAGTCGACGATCTCGCCGGCGGGCGTGGGGATCCCGTAGGCGTCGAGCAGCTCCATCGCCTCCACGCCGAGACGGTTGTCCTCACGGTCGCGGACCGTCGCGAGCACCTCGCGGGCGCGGGCGCGATCGACGTCGAACTCCATGGGGGGTGCGTACTCGCGCTCCCTGATGTCGCGGTACTCCGCGAGCGTCGCGAGGCTCTCGATCCCGCGGGCGGGGTCGAAGTAACAGGGGATCCCGGCCGCCTGGAGCCGCCGTTTCGGCTCGCGGGTCCGGTCGCCGCCCATGAGGCAGGCGGCCACCGGCGCGTCCGTGTCCGCGACGGTCTCGCGAACCGCCTCGCCCAGCTCGTCGAACTCGAGGGTCGCGGTCGGCGCGGCCAACACGAGCGCGGCACCCACGTTCTCGTCGGCGAGGACCGTCTCGAGCGCCTCGCGGAACCGGTCGACGTCGGCGTCGCCGATCACGTCGACGGGGTTGTGGACGTTCGCCTCCTCGGGCATCGACTCGCGGAGCGCCTCGGTGGTCCCGCTCGTGAACGAGGCCAGCTCGAGGCCGGCGTCGCCGACCGCGTCGGTCGCCATCACGCCGGGGCCGCCGGCGTTGGTCACGATCGCGACGCTGTCGGTGTCGGGCAGCGGCTGGCTGCCGAGGATGCCGGCGGCGTCGAACAGCTCGTCGACCGACTCCGCGCGGATGACGCCCGCCTGGTCGAGACCGGCCTCGTAGGCCCTCTCGGAGCCGGCGAGCGTGCCGGTGTGCGAGGAGGCCGCCCGCGCGCCGGCGCTCGTGCGACCGGACTTCACGGCCACGATCGGGGTGTCGGCGGCGGTCTCGCGGGCGGTCTCGATGAACTCGCGGCCGTCCTCGATCCCCTCGAGGTAGCCGATGATCACGTCCGTCCCCTCGTCGTCGCCCCAGTGGTCGACGAAGTCCGTCTCGTCGAGGACGGCCTTGTTGCCGAGCGAGACCACGTCCTTGAAGCCGACGCCGTTGTCGTTGGCCCAGTCGAGGACGGCGGTGACGAACGCGCCCGACTGGCTCATGAAGGAGAGCCCGCCCGGCAGGGCGTTCTCGGGGCCGAACGTCGCGTTCATTCCCGAGGGAGTCGACATGATCCCGAGGCTGTTCGGGCCGACGAGGTTCAGGTCGTACTCGTCGGCTATCTCGGCGAGACGACGCTCGCGGTCCGCGCCGTCCTCGCCCGTCTCGCCGAACCCCGCGGTGATCACGACGACGTTGCCGACCCCCGCCTCGCCGCACGCCTCGATGGCGTCCAAGACGATCGAGGGTGGGACGACGACGACCGCGACGTCGGCGTCGGCGTCGCCGACCGCGTCGACGCAGGGGGTCCCGAGCACCTCGTCGTAGTTCGGGTTGACGGGGACCGTCTCGCCGTCGAAGTCCGCGAGCAGGTTCGACGTGACGGCGCGGCCGACCGCGCCCTCGCGGGCCGTCGCGCCGACGACCGCGACCCGGTCCGGGTCGAACAGTTCGTTGAGCGTACCCATCGGTCCCGTCTACGCGGACGCTCGGTTTAACGTCGATGACTGTTTCCCGAGGAGCGGGATCCGTCCCGCGGGCCGGTCCGGGACCGTTCGGGAGGCGGCGAGACTCGCGTGCGGGCCGGCGCGACCTCGCGTGCGGGCCGGCTCGGCGTCACTCGGGGGCGATCCCGTTCCGCCGCGCGGGTCGGATCGGGGCTCGACCCGCCGCGTCAGTCGGCTCCGAGGGCGCCTCGTCGTGAGCGCTCGGCACGGCGAGAGTGACGACGTTGCCGTCCCGCCGGGTGTCGAACGCGAGCTCGCCGCCGGACCGCTCCGCGGTCCAGTAGACGAGCCACAGGCCCATCCCGACGGTGTGTCTGAGACGGTCCATCACCCACTCGTCGGTGATCGCTCGGCGCTGTTCGACCGGGATCGGCGGGCAGTTGTCCCTGACGGCGACCGTGACCCGGCCGTCGTCGCGGTCCACCTCGATCCGGACCTCGGGAGTCGACTCGGCGTGTTCGACCGCGTTCTCGACGAGTTCGTCGATCGCGTACCGGAGTTCCGGGATCGCGACCGCGGTCGCCTCCGGGGCACACGAGACGTCGAACTCGCCCCGCGGCTCGCGAGCTCGCATCCGCTCCACGGCCTCGGAGACGATCGGTTCGACCGGGATCGGCCGCGGCGCCCCGCCCTCGCCCAGCAGATCGATCACGTCCCGCTGTTTCTCCGCGGTCTCGAGGAGCTCCGCGGCGACGCGTCGGATCGTCTCCGCGTCGGCCTCGAGTCCGGCGGTCGTTCGCTCGGCGATCCGTTCCGCGGTCCCCATCACGACGTTCATGTCGTTCCGGACGGTGTGACGCAACAGGTTGTCCATCACCGTGAGCTGGGGGGTCCGCCGGTACTCGTCGGTGACGTCCCGAGCGAACCCAGAGACCGCGACGACCTCGTCGTCGACCCCGTACACCGGTTCGGCCGGCACGCGGACCCACTTCATCGCCCCGGTCGAGGGCTCGATACGGTAGTCGATACGTATCTCCTCTCCCGCCGAGAGCCGCGCCATCGCGCGTTCGACGACGGGCCGATCGTCGGGGTGGACGATCTCGAGGAATCGGTCCGGGTCCCCGCGCAGGTCGGCCGGCGCCAGCCCGAACACGGCCTCGAGCGAGTCGTTGACGAACAGCAGTTCGGACCAGTCGGCGTCGAACATCCAGAGGACGTCGGGCGACGCCGAGACGATCGTCTCCAGCCGACGGACCGACTCGGTCTCCCCGGTGACGTTCCGCGAGCGAACCACGTAGCCGTCGAGGCCGGTCTCCGCGGGCGGGGACAGGACGCTCCGGAGCCGGGTCCAGTCGCCGGCGGCGGTTCGGTACCGGTACTCGAGCGGCGCGTCCGGCGGCGGCTCCCCGTCGACGACCGCGTCGAAGGCCCGCACGACCCGCGCCTCGTCCTCCGGATGGACGAACGCGAGGGCGGTCTCGCCGACGAGCTCGTCCGGGTCGTACCCGAGCATCTCGGTGACGGTCGCGTTGAGGTATCGAAAGACGCCGTCCTCGTCGACCACGGCGACCGTCTCCCCCGCGAGATCGAGAAGCGTCTCGGGTTCCGACGGGTCGGTCATACGCCCACCGTCGCCCGAGGGAGGTATAACCGTGATCGTCCGGTTCTCAGGATCGAAAACGACGGCGGGGCCGCAGCCTCCGCCGTCGACCGCGAGCGCTCGCCGGGCTCAGTCCGCGGAGACGCCCGGCGCGTCGAAGGCGGAAGCCGTCGCGTCGGGGTCCGCGGACTCCATCGTCAGCCGGACGCCGGCGTCGGAGAGCTCGACGGTCGCGTCGGTGACCCCTCGGGAGTACTCCGCCGCGTGGTCGCCGTCCGGGTCGAACCGGATGCCCTCGGTGAGAAGCGGCGTCTCGCTCAGCCGCTCGACCTTGCGGTACGCCGTCGAGAGGGCGATGTCGCAGTCGTCCGCGATCTCGTTCGTGGTCATCGGCTCGTCCACCGCGGCGAGGATGCGTCGGCAGTCGGGGTCCGAGAGCGCGTCGAACGCGGTGTCCAGGCCGTCGTCGGCCTCCGTCAGCGTCGTCGGTCCACCCACGCGGGACGGGTCTCGTTTCATGTCTATGGATCCGTCCTCCGCCCCCCCGAACCCCGTCCCAGCATATGCGGGGTGTTTTATAAGTGACCGCGGGACGGGCGACGGCGGCGGTCGACGATCGGGAGCGTCGGCCGCGGCGGGCGGGTCGTCAACGTTTTGTCCGGCGACGGGGAGGGACGAACGATGGGAGCCGGCATCAGGGCGGAGGTCTCGCTGCCGACGTCGTCGCCGTCGCCGTTCGACGGCGTGCTCGACGGGTCGACCCCGATCTACAGCGTGGCGCGGAGCCGGCTCGCGCCCGAGCCGGCGGGCGCGAACGGCCGCTCGGCGGACGACGACGAACGCGGCGGCCACGGCGGGACGCCCGACGAGGGGGCCCCCGCCGCCGGGGATCCCGGCGTTCCGGCCGACGCCGACGACGACACCGTCGTGATCGAGTTCCTCGCGGACGCCGACCTCGCGGTTCCAGAGGGGGTCGAGACGGTGTTCGATTACGGCCGGAAGGCGGCCTACCGGTTCGAGGTGCCGTGTGCGGCCGAGTCGCCGTTCTCGGTGCTCGACCGTCACGGCGTGCCGGCGACGGAGACCGTCGTCCGCGACGGTCGGCTGCTCGTGACGTTTCACGCCGGCGACCTCCCGACGCTGCGAGCGGTCCTCGAGGACCTCCAGGAGTCCTGTGCGGACATGCAGGTGCTGCGGCTGTTACAGTCGTCGTCGACGCCCGAGGAGAGCGACCTCGTCACCTTCGACCGGAGCGAGCTGACCGAGCGGCAGCGCGAGGTGCTCGAGGCGGCACACGACGCCGGCTACTTCGATCACCCGAAGGGCGCGAACGCGGGCGAGGTCGCCGCGACGCTCGGCATCGACCGCTCGACGTTCAGCGAGCACATCGCCGCCGCCCAACGGAAGATCCTCGCGACGGTGCTCGACTGATCGGATTCTGACGGCGTGAGAACCCGATGATCGTTTGATGGGGACGGCCGTCGTACCCGTATCCATGACGACACCCACACACACGTTCGTTTGCCCGGAGTGTCGCCGTTCGTTCGAGGTGGACGACGCGATGCGGGAGGCGCTGCTCGAGGCCGGCTGTGTCGTCTGCGGCGCGCCCGTCGTCGACGCCGACCTCACCGCCCCCACCGTGGAGTGACCGGTCGGCGGTCGCCGATCGACTCCCCCGTCCGCGGTTCCCCTCCCGTTCGGCAGCCTCCCCGCGAGCCGCGGGGCAGTCGCCCGGTCTCGTGTGGTTTATGCCCTCGTGTACAGAGACGTAGCGTATGACGACGAAGCGCGAGGCCGAGATGTCCGCGTCCGCGATCGACGCGTTCCTCGCCCGCCACGAGACCGGCGTGCTCTCGCTCGCCCGCGACGACGCCCCGTACGCGATCCCCATCTCCTACGGCTACGACGAGGACGCACGCGAGACGTTCCTGCGGCTGGTGTCGACCGTCGACAGCGAGAAACGCGAGTTCCTCGGCTCCGACCCCGACGCCCGGCTCGTGGTGTACGAGGAGGACGAGGGCAGCTACACGAGCGTCGTCGCCGTCGGGACGCTCGAGCGGGTCGATCCCGCGACGCTCACGCCCGAGACGATCGCCCAGTACGGCGAGACCCGTCGGCCCAGATCTCGAAGAGCGGCCGACGGGTCTCGCCGTA
>NZ_NHPJ01000076.1 GCF_002252985.1 Halorubrum halodurans
GTCTCGACGTCCCCGACCACGTCGCGGGCGAACGCGAGCGCGGCCGACCGCTCCGTCGCCCCCTCGCCGACCGACTCCCCGTCCGCGGTCCCGCCGACCGCCGCGTCCCCGCCGCCGGTCCCCGCCTCCCCGCCGTCCGCGACTCGACCGTCGGTCGAGCCCTCGATGAGGAACCCGAGGCGGGGTTCGTCGTCGTTCATGCCCGACCGTTACCACGCTCGTAGTAAAAACCGTTCTCCCGCGGACGTGTGCGCCGCGAACGGCCGCGCCGGTCGCTCCCTCGCCGGCCGCGGGCGGCAGATTCCGTCGAGGACGAAACGCATAAACGACCGATCGGCGTACGCCCGGTCGTGACCCGAACCGCGTCGTCGCTCGGCTCGCCTCCGCCGGCAGCGACGCGGCCCTTCTCGAAGAAACGCGCGTGACGCGTCCACAGGCGGGAGTGGCGACCCCGTCCCGGACGACCCCCGACCCGCGCGCGACCGCTTTCACGACGACACGACCCGGACCGGCCGGAGCGACACGAGCCGGACCGGCCCGACCCACACCACGACACCGATGACGAACCCCACGACGACCACGACGCCGTACACGACCGACCGCGACGATCGAGAACCGACCGACGAACCCTTCGAGGGGGTCTACCCCGCGATGACGACCCCCTTTACCGGCGAGAACGGGATCGACCACGAGCAGCTCGCCGCGAACGCCCGCC
>NZ_NHPJ01000030.1 GCF_002252985.1 Halorubrum halodurans
GCCATCACGTCGCCGAGCCCGCGGTCGAGGAACCTCACGACCTCGTCGCGGGTGAGCGGCGCGAGGTCGTAGACGTCGTCGAGCGGCGGGCGGCGACCCGCGCGGTCGGAGCCGGCGGCCTCGGGCGCGAGCGGCCGCCAGTCGACACAGCAGCCGGCACACCCCTCACAGCGGAGGTCCATCCCGCTCGTGTGAACGGCTCGCACACCTAAAACGGATCGGGCGGGATCGCGGCGGCGTCGAAGCCGCCGTGACCGGAACGTGCCTCAGTTGACGCCCTCGGAGATCCGCACCCCGCCGTTGATGATCTCGACGACGATCGTCTCGTTCGGGTCGTCGGAGACCCGAACCGTGGCGGTCTCCGGCTCGCCGTCGTCGACGGCGGCCGTGACGGCGTACTCGCCGGCCGCGAGCAGGTTCACCGAACTCCCCGACTGGTCGGAGAGCAGGTGATACTCCGCGCGGTGACACACCTCGCCGTCGCGGCGGATCGCGATCCGGACGTCGTGTTCGGTCCGGCGGTCGTGGTTGCGGACGTGGAGGTCCTCGCTCTCGAGCCGCCAGCGGGTGTTGGCGTCGGTCGTCGACGCTGCGTGGAGGAAGTTCGACGGAGACGGTGGGGCCATACGCGTCGGTTCGGTCGACGGGACCATGAGGGTCCCGATGGCTGAAACGTGCCTTTGAGCGATCGATCGTCCGCGACCGGCGCGTCGCGAACGCGGGAGGCGGTCGGGGTGACGAGACGCTACAGTTCGCCCTTGGTGCTCGGCGTGTCGCTCCGGCGGCCGTCGATCCGCGTGGCGTCGTCGAGCGCGCGCGCCAGCGCCTTGAACAGCGCCTCGACCTCGTGGTGGGCGTTCTCGCCCGTCTCGACGGCGGCGTGGAGGGTGAGCCCGGCGTTCTGTGCCAGAGAGAGCGCGAAGTGGTCGGCCATGACGCTCGTGAACTCCCCGACCCGCTCCTGGGAGAACTCGCCCGCGAAGTCGTAGTACGGCCGCCCCGCCACGTCGACGACGACGCTCGCGACCGCCTCGTCGAGCGGGACGCGGCGGTCGGCGTACCGCCGAATTCCACGCTTGTCGCCGAGCGCCTCGTCGAACGCCTCGCCGAGGCAGATCGCCACGTCCTCGACGGTGTGGTGGTCGTCGATGTGGGTGTCGCCGTCACAGCGGACGGTGAGATCGAAGAGGCCGTGTTTCGCGAACGACTCGAGCATGTGGTCGTAGAAGCCGATCCCGGTGTCCACCTCGCTCTCACCGTCGCCGTCGATCGCGAGGGTGAGATCGATCGTCGTCTCGGCGGTCTCCCGCGAGACGGCCGCGGTCCGGTCGTGATCGCCCATACGCCACGGTCGGCGGGGGCTCGTAAGGAGGTTGCGGGTACGGCGGTGACTATTTGACCCGCGCGGGAGTCGTCCCTCGTGGGATGGCGCCACCGGACGGTCCGCGCGGGCCGGGATCGGACGGTCCGAGCGACGCCGCCGACCTCGACGCCCCGGACGGCCTCGCCGACGCCGTCGACGTCGACACCGGCGAGGGCGAGCTCGAACGGACCATCGGCCTCTCCGGCGGCCTCGCGATCGGGATCGGGACGATGATCGGCGCGGGGATCTTCGTGTTCCCCGGACTCGCGGCCGAGAACGCCGGCCCGGCGGCGTCGCTGTCGTTCGCGATCGGCGGGGTCGTCGCGCTGCTCGTGGCGCTGCCGACCTCGGAGCTCGCGACGGCGATGCCGCGAAGCGGCGGCGGCTACTTCTTCATCTCACGGGGGCTCGGCACCGCGCCCGGCGCGGTCGTCGGGATCGGCCTCTGGCTCGGGCTCGTCTTCGCCTCCGCGTTCTACCTCGTCGGGCTCGGCAGCTACGCCGGCCAGGTGTTCCTCGAGGCGGGGATCGCCCTGCCCGTGGATCCGGCGGTGCCCCTCGGGGTCGCGTTCGGGGTCGGACTCACGGCGCTCAGCCTCCTCGGGACCGAGAACACCGCGTCGCTCCAGAACGCGATCGTGGCGGTCCTGCTCGTGATCCTCACGCTGTTTCTGAGTTACGGGGGCCTCGACGCGCTCGGCGTGTTCGGGGCGGAGCGCACTCCCGAGCGCTTCCTCCCGCCCGGCGGCATGCTGCCGGTGCTCCGGACGGCGGCGCTCGTGTTCACCTCGTACCTCGGGTTCGCGCAGGTGGCGACCGTCGCGGGCGACATCACGGAGCCCTCGCGGAACCTCCCGCTGGCGATGGTCGCGTCCGTTCTCGTCGTCGGCGTGTTCTACGTCGTCACCGTCCTCGTGGCGACGAGCGCGTTCGGGAGCGCCCGGCTCGGCGAGTTCGGCGAGACCGCCATGGTCGAGGTCGCCCGCGCGTTCGTCGGCCGTCCGGGGGCGATCGCCATCGTCGTCGCGGGGCTGTTGGCGACGTTCTCGAGCGCGAACGCGTCGATCCTCAGCGCCTCGCGGGCGGTGTACGCGGTGAGCCGCGACGACCTCGTTCCCGAGGCCGCGAGCCGGATCAACCTCCGCTACGGGACGCCCCACGTCGCGCTGGGACTCGCCGGCGGGCCGATCGTCGTCCTCGCCGCGACCGGACGGGTGGAGCTGCTCGCGGAGGTCGCCTCCTTCCTCCACCTCGTGATGTACGGGCTGATCTGCGTCGCGCTGATCCGGCTCCGGCGCGCACGACCCGACTGGTACGCGCCGTCGTTCCGCTGTCCGGCCGGGTTCGCGGTCGCGGGGTGCGGCGCGCTCGCGAGCGTCGCGCTCATCGCGTTCATGCGGCCGGCGTCGATCGGGATCGGGGTCGCCGTCATGGTCGCGGCCTACGGCTGGTACCGACACTACGCGACCGACGTCGAACTGGAGGGGAGATTCTGAGATGACCGACACGGCACCACCGGACGACCCGACGCGAACCGATCCCGACCGACCCGCGGTGCTCGTCCCGCTGGCGGTGCTGGAGGGCGAGCCGCTGCCGACGGGCACGCCGGACCTGCTCGCGAACGCCCACGTCGTGCTGTCCGGCTACCACGTGATCCCCGAGCAGACGGCCGCGGAACAGGCGCGCGCGCAGTTCGGCGAGACCGCGATGGCGAAACTCGAGGCGGTCGCCGGCGCGCTGCGGGACGCCGGCGCGACCGTCGAGACGCGGCTCGTGTTCACGCACGACCGGGAGACGACGATCGACCGGCTCATCTACGAGCACGACTGTCTCGCCGTGCTCGTTCCGAACGGCACCGAGCGCGTCGACTCCGTCCTCGTCGCGCTCCGCGGGACGGTCGGCGTCGGCCGGAACACGCGGCTCGTCGCCGGGCTGTTCGCCGAGTCGGACGTGGCGGTGACGCTGTATCACGCCCTCAACGACGGCGAGACGATCGCGGACGGGGAGGCGTTTCTGACCGGCGTGAGGTCCGACCTCGTCGAGCGCGGCATGGACCCCGACGACCTCGAGGTCGTCGTCGAGGAGGCGGAGGCCGCGGTCGACGCGATCGCCGGCCGCGCCGAGAGCCACGACGCGGTGATCATGGGCGAGACGGACCCGTCGGTCACCACGTTCGTCTTCGGGATGCCCGCCGAGCAGGTGGCGGAGCGCTTCCTCGGGCCGGTGTTGGTCGTTCAACGGGAGCGCCCGGCGGAGTAGCCGGCGGGTCCGCCCCGGTCGACCGCCGAACTCAGGCCTCGTCGGCCGCGGCCCGTGCCTCCCGCAGCGTGAACCGGCCCTCGTAGAGGGCGGTGCCGACGACGACGGCGGCCGCGCCGGCCTCCTTCAGCGCGACCACGTCGTCGACGGTCGCGACGCCGCCGGAGGCGATGACGGGGACGTCGACGGCGTCGACCACGCTCTCGACCGCCTCGCGGTCGATCCCCTCCAGCCGCCCCTCGACGTCGACGTTCGTGAAGAGGATCGCGCCCGCGCCGAGCTCCTCGTAGCGCGCCGCGGCCTCGGCGGGATCGAGGCCGGTCCCCTCCGTCCACCCGGAGACGACGACCTCGCCCCCCTTCGCGTCGAGGCTGACGACGACGCTTCCCGGATGCGTCTCGTCGATCTCGCCGACGATCTCCGGCGTCTCGACCGCCGCGGTGCCCACGATGACGCGGTCGATGCCGGCGTCCAGCAGCCCGCGGGCGTCCGCCACGGTCCGGATCCCGCCGCCGAGCTGGAGCCCGATCGCGTCGTCCGTGGCGTCGACCACCGCCTCGATCGCGGCGGCGTTCTCGCGCTCGCCCTCGAACGCCCCGTCGAGGTCGACGAGGTGGAGAGTCTCGGCCCCCTCGTCGATCCAGCGCGACGCCGCCTCGACCGGGTCGCCGTAGCGTTTGCCCGTGCCGCGCTCGCCGCCGACCAGCTGGACGACGGAGCCGTCCTGGACGTCGACAGCGGGGATCACCTCGAACTCGGGGAAGCCGCTCATGGGTATCGAGAGTCGCGGGCGCCGATTAAACGGGTCGGTCTCGGCCGACACCGACGCGGGTCGACGTCCCCGACGCGGCCGCCGACACGGATCCCTTATGTAATCACCCGGTACAACAACCAGGTAATGACGGACGACACGGACGCGACCGACGGACGACACACGCGGCGACGGTTCCTCGCGCTCGGCGGCGCGGCGGGCGTGGCGGGACTCGCCGGCTGTAGCGCGGAGCGAACGGGCGACGGCTCCGACGGGTCGGGGGGGTCCGACGGGGACGGCGAGGGAACCGCCGGCGACGGAGGGGACGGCGACGCGGGCGACGGCGCGGGAAGCGAGGGGGGCGACGACGGCGAGAGCGAGACGCCGACGCTGACGGTCGCGACCTACGGCGCGTTCATCGACGCGCCCTCCGTGAGTCCCGGCGAGTGGCTCAAAGAGGAGTTCGAGTCGCGCGTCGACGCCGAGCTGGAGTGGGCGACCCCGGACAACGAGGTGAACCACTACGTCGAGCGCGCGGCCTCGGGCGCGTCGATCGACGCGGACCTCTACGTCGGGCTCACCACCGAGGACCTCGTCCGGGTGGACGAGGAGCTCGACGACGACCTCTTCGCCGCCGCCGGCGACGTCGACGGGGCCGGCGCGGTCCGCGACGGGCTGCGGTTCGACCCCTTCGAGCGAGCCGTCCCCTTCGACACCGGCTACGTCAGCCTCGTGTACGACGGCACCGAGACCGAGGCGCCGGCGACGTTCGAGGGACTGCTCGCGGAGGAGCACCGCGGCGACCTCATCGCGCAGAACCCCGGCGGCTCCTCGACCGGCCGCGCGTTCCTGTTACACACGATCTCGCGGTTCGGCGACGGCGGCGTCGCCGCCGACGGGGACGAGGAGGCCGTCGAGGGCGGCGACGGCGACCCCGACTACGACTACCTCGACTTCTGGGCGGACCTCCAGGACAACGACGTCCGCGTGCTCGGCTCCTGGGACGACGCGTACACCTCGTGGTCTGAGGGGGAAGCGCCGATCGTGGTGTCGTACTCCACCGACCAGGTGTTCGCGGACATGGAGGGCGCGGACCTCCAGGAACATCAGATCCGCTTCCTGAACGACCAGGCGTACGCGACCCCGGAGGGCATGGCGGTGTTCGCCGACGCCGACGAGCCCGACCTCGCACGCGAGTTCATGTCGTTCATGCTGGAGCCCGACGTCCAGGGGCAGATCGCCCAGCGCAACGTGGCGTTCCCCGCGACCGACACCGCGGAGCTGCCCGCCGACTACGCCGACCTCGCCCAGGAGCCCGCCGACCCGGTCACGTTCACGTACGACCAGCTCCAAGGGTCGCTCGACGGATGGATCACCGCGTGGGAACGCCAGTACGCGGGCAACTGAGCCCGAACCCGTGAGCGACGGACCGCGGCTCCGCGACGGGTCGGACGCCCCCGACCACCGACGGGACCGCCCGGCTCGGCTCCGCGAGCTGCTCGAGCGACGCGCGCTGACCGGACTCGCGGCGGCCACGGTCGCGATCCTCGTCGTCGTCTTCTACTACCCGGTCGGGACCGTCCTCGTCGAGTCGGTCGTCGTCGACGGCGCGGCCACGCTCGGCGTCTTCGCGGCGGTCCTGCGTGACCCCTTCTACTTCGGCGAACTCGCGCGGCTGTTCGCGGGCGAGCACCCGATCGCGGTCGCGCGGGCGCTGCTCTCGCCGGATCGGCGGCTCGGGATCGTCGGCTTCACGGCCTACCAGGCGGTCCTGTCGACGCTCGCGAGCGTCGCGCTCGGGCTCCCGGCCGCCTACCTGCTCGCGCGGTTCGAGTTCCCCGGTCGGCGGACGCTGCGCTCGCTCACCATCGTCCCGTTCGTGTTGCCGTCGATCATGGTCGCGGTGGGCTACGTCGCCACCTTCGGCCGGAACGGGACGCTCAACGCCCTCCTCGGAGCCGTCGGACTCGGGCCCGTGGAGCTCATGTTCACGCTGGAGGCGATCGTGATCGCCCACGCCTTCTACAACGCGCCGCTCGTCGCGCGGGTGACGACCGCCGCCTGGGAGTCAGTCGACGCCGGCGCGGTCGAGACCGCCCGGAGCCTCGGGGCGGGGCCGGTCCGGGCGTTCCTCCACGTCGTCGCGCCGCAGGTGTACCCCGCCGTCCTGATGGGCGCGGCGCTCACGTTCGTGTTCACCTTCGGGACGTTCCCGATCGTGTTGGCGCTCGGCGGGTTCGAGCTGGCGACCGTCGAGGTGTTCGTCTACCGGCTCGCGCGCGACCTGAACTACGCGGAGGCGGCCGCGCTCGCGGTCGTCGAGCTCGCCATCTCGCTGTCGGTGCTCGGCGCGTACCTCCGGTACGAGGCGCGACACACGGTGACCTCGCGGGGCGTCAGGCCGCTCCCCCGGCGACCCGTCCTCCCGTCCGCGCCGACGGCCCGAGAGCTCCTCTCGCGGCTCGGGCTCGGCGTCTACGCGGTCGTCGCGGCGCTCGTCTTCCTCGCGCCGATCGCCTCCATGGTCCTCGCGAGCGTCACCGGCGGGGACGGGGGGCTCACCCTCGAGCACTACCGGTTCCTGGCGGAGCGCCAGCGCACGGGCGCGGCGTTCCAGGTCCGGCCGTGGCCCGCCGTCCGCAACTCCCTCGTCTTCGCCGCGGCGTCGGCGCTCGTCGCGCTGCCGATGGGCGTCGTCGTCGCGGTGATCACGACCCGCGAGTACCGCGGCCGGAAGCTCGTCGACGCGGTCGCGATGGCGCCGTTCGCCGTCTCGGGGATCCTCGTCGGGCTCGGGCTGCTCCGCGGGCTGGTGTTCGGCGTCGAGGTCGCCGGGTGGCGGATCGCGGTGGCCGGCTCGGCGGCCATCGTGGCCGCCCACGCCGTGGCGGGCTACCCGTTCGTCGTCCGGACGGTCGCGCCCGGCCTGGAGTCGCTCGACCGCTCGCTCGTGGAGTCGGCCCGCGCGCTCGGCGCGTCGCGGGCGCGGGTGCTCCGTGACGTCGAGCTCCCGCTGGTCTGGCCGGGCGTCGTCGCGGGCGCGGCGTTCGCGGTCGCCATCTCGATGGGCGAGTTCACGGCGACGGTCGTCCTCGCGACCGGCGCGGACGCGTACACGATGCCGATCGCGATCGAACGGTTCATCGGCCGGCGGCTCGGACCCGCGACCGCGATGGGCGTCGTTCTCCTCGTGGTGACCGGCGTCAGCTTCGTGGTGATCGAGCGGCTCGGAGGCGAGTACGATGGGATCTGAGGGTGACCCGCCGGCCGCGCCCCGCGACGCCGACGCGGACGCCCCGGCGGTCGAGCTCGCGGGCGTGAGCAAGCGCTACGACGGGACGGTCGCCGTCGAGGGCGTGGACCTCCGGATCCGGGAGGGGGAGTTCTTCACGCTCGTGGGGCCCTCCGGCTGCGGGAAGACGACGACGCTGCGGCTGATCGCGGGGTTCGAGGAGCCGACCGCGGGCCGGATCCGGTTCGGCGGCCGCGACGTCTCGGGCGTCCCGCCGGAGGAGCGGAACGTGGGCGTGGTGTTCCAGAACTACGCGCTGTTCCCGCACATGACCGTCGGCGAGAACGTGGGCTACGGGCTGCGCTTCTCGGAGCCGCCGGGAGACGCGAGCCGCGCCGAGCGCGTCCGCGAGCTGCTCGAGCTCGTCGACCTGCCGGGGACCGCCGACCGCGACCCGGAGAGCCTCTCCGGCGGGCAACGACAGCGGGTCGCGATGGCGCGGGCGCTCGCGCCCGGCCCCGACCTCCTGCTCTTGGACGAGCCGATGAGCGCGCTCGACGCGCGCTTACGCGAGCGACTCCGGCTCCAGGTGCGCGCGATCCAGCGCGAGCTGGGGATCACCACCGTCTACGTCACGCACGACCAGGAGGAGGCGCTCTCGATCTCCGACCGCGTCGCGGTGATGCGCGGGGGGACCCCCGAGCAGGTCGCGCCTCCCCGATCCGTGTACCGCCGGCCCGCCTCGCGGTTCGTCGCCGAGTTCGTCGGCGACAACAACGTGTTCGAGGGCGTCGTCGCGGGACCGGACGACGCGCGTCCTGGCGCGGCTGCCGGGACGGGCTCGTCCGACGGGACCGTCCCCGTCGACATCGGCGGCGAGACGCTCCGCGTCCGGATCGACGAGTCCGAGTCCGAAGCCGCCGCGGCCGCGAGCCCGAGCCCCGGCGACCGCCTGACGTTCTGCGTCCGCCCGCAACACCTCCGGGTGGGACGGGCCGAGAACGGGCTTCGGGCCGACGTGGAGAGCGCGGAGTTCCTCGGGGAGACGACGCGGGTCCACCTCGACTGTGACGGCCGCGACCTCGCCGTGCGGGCCGAGGACCCCCTCGAGGGAACGGTCGTCGTGGGGTTCGACCCCGCGGACGCACACGTGATCGATGTCGGCGACTGAGGGACCGCCTCCCCCGTGACCGGGGAGGCGTGGAGCCGCGTTGACGGCGAGTCCGGTCCCGTCCGGGGACGGCGAGTCGACGACTCCCGTTCGCTCGACCCAGGTTCAACGCTCGTTTGAGCCATGGATAGGATTAATCCGGCACGGGGACGAGTCGCGGTCGAGAAACGTATGGTACGGACGGAGATCACGGACTACCTTCGCGATCGCGGGATCGAATACGAGCTGTTGGAGCACGGCGATGATGCGTTGACCTCCGAAAAGGCGGCCGAACTACGTGACGTTCCGCTCGCCGAGATGCTGAAATCGATGGTGTTCCTCGACGACGACCGAGAGGTCGTCGTCGCGGTCGTTCCCGCCGAACGGAACGTCGATCTGGGATCGCTCAGAGCGATCGCCGACATCGACAGCCTGAAGTTCGCCGACGAGGAGGTCATCGAGAGCGATCTCGGATACACGATCGGCGCGATTCCGCCCTTCTTCCCCGGCAGGGACTGTCCGATCTACATGGACTCCGATGTCCTCCGGAACGACGAGGTCAACTTCAGCAGCGGTCGTCCGGATGCGGGTATCGAGGTGGAGATCCGTGCGTTCCGGAAGGTAATGGATGAGTTCGACGCCGAGAGAGGAGCGATCGGAACCACTCCCGACTGAGAACACACGGCGAGAGAGGCCGTTCTCGGCGTGGAACGGGACTCCCGATTCCCGTGGACGATCCCACGACGCCCCGATCTCGGCCGTGACGTCCGTGTAGCGCCGAGTGAGCGGAGCGGTGGCGGTGTTCGCGTCCGGGTCCGCGGCTCCGCTCCCGCGGCCGATACGTCTTAACGCCCCGGCCCCCAAACCGGGGTATGGCCTCGGAGCCGTGCGACGTCTGTGAACGGTCGGTCAGGATCGCCGGCGGGATCGGCGACCTCTGGAACTTCGCGTTCGAGTCGACCCAGGGGATGACCCTGGAGCTCGCCGACGGTTCCGAGTTCTTCCTCTGTTTCGACTGTATGGAGTCGCTGCCCGAGGACGTCGAGCCGACCGCCGAGGACGTCGCGGACCTCCGCGAACGGACCGAGCCGGTCGAGGAGGACGCCCACTCCTTCTGGCACTGGGGGTAGCCGCGACGCGAACGCCGCGGGTCCGGATGCCATCGCCACGGCGGCCGCCGACCGCGGAGCGGGTCGCAACCGCGGAACGTGACGGAGCTGCGGCCACGTCGGATACGAACGGCGGCACGGTGCCGAACACGGTCGAAAAGGGGTCGAGGCCGTCTACAGCCGGTAGCGGCGGCGCGGGCCGAACCGAATGATCCGGCCGAACGGGCGCGACACGCTCTCGGGCGCGGTGAAGTCCGAGAGGAGGCGGACGACGGTGAGGACGCCGATCGCGCTCGCGATCATGGCGAGCATGACGGCGGGGTACTCCGCGGCGACGAGCGCTCCGGTGACGAACAGGAGGAGCGCGAGGATCGCGCCGAGCGAGCTGGCGATCGACGGCGGGTCGATCAGGAGTCCGGGATGTCGAGTCGATGATCGGTCTGTCGGTGACATATCTCTCCGTTGGTCCCCGACGGGCATAAACTTTCATATATTAAATATGTTCTGATAAACGGTAGCACGTAACACGGAGATAGAGAGTCTGAAACGGTCGTTAATGCCATTTATTTCGTACCTTGGTACCGGCTCTATATTCATAAGATATCAGAACTATATCGATCGATCATGTTCGGCGGACGCCGGTCGACGGCTCCGACCTCGCGTCCGTCGTGTCCGCACCCGTCGTCTCGTCGACGGGATCGCGCCGGATCGGGGCCCGGTCCGGATCGGGTCCGGATCGGCGGCGAGCTCCCGCCCCGATCGGGATCGAAGAGCAACCCTTACGCGCTCGGCTCCCGGAGGCGAACGCATGAACGAGACGGCAGCCCCGTCGGCGTCGACCTCGGCATCCGCGGACGACGCGACGGGGGAGGGGACCCCCTCCGTCGTCGGCGAGGGGATCCGGCGGTCGTACGGCGACGTCGTCGCCCTCGACGGCGTCGACGTGTCCGTCGAGGCGGGCGAGGTGTTCGGGCTGATCGGCCCCAACGGTGCGGGGAAGACGACGCTCGTGCGCGCGCTCACCGGGACGACCGACGCCGAGGGGACGATCCGCGTCCTCGGATCGCCGCCCGACGCGGTCGACTCGCGGCGTATCGGCCTGCTTCCGCAGTCGTTCGGTCCCCCGGAGCGGCTCACCGCGCGCGAGCTCGTCGACTACTACGGCGGGCTCTACGACGACGCCCGCGACCCAGAGGCCGTACTGAACGACGTGGGCATGGGCGACGACGCCGACGCCTGGTACGAGACGCTCTCGGGCGGACAGAAGCGTCGCACCTGCGTCGCGACCGCCATCGTCAACGATCCCGACCTGCTCTTCTTGGACGAACCCACGACCGGGATCGACCCTGCCGGCCGACGGTCGATCCATCGGCTGATCGAGCGGCTCGCCGCCGGCGGGACGACGGTGTTCCTCACGAGCCACGCGATGGACGAGGTCGAACGGCTCGCCGACCGGGTGGCGCTCCTGCGCGACGGCGAGGTCGTCGCCGTCGGCGCGCCCGCCGACCTGATCGCCGAACACGGCGGGGATCCCCGGCTGGAGGTCGCGATGGACGGATCGAACCCCGTCGCCGCCGACCTCGAGGCCGTCCGGACCGCGCTCCACACGGGGGAGACGGCGGCCGCCGTCGACGGCCCGGCGGCCGGGTCGGACGCCGACGGACCGACGATCGAAGCGACGACGGACGGTCTCCGGGTGCTCGGCGTGCGGCCCGAGGGGATCGGCGCGGTCGTCGACGCGCTCGCGGCCGCGGGCGTCGAGTTCGAGTCGCTGACGTGGGCGGAGCCGTCCCTGGAGGACGTGTACCTCCGACTGACCGGCGAGGAGTTCTCGCCGCGGGCCGGCGGGGACGCGGCGGGAGACGCCGTTCGGCGCGGGGGCGACCGATGAGCCGGCTCTCGCGGGTTCTCACGGAGGCGACCGCGGCCGCCCGGTCGTTCCTCCGGCGGCGCACCGCGGTCTTCTTCACGTTCTTCTTCCCCGTGATCCTCGTCGTCATCTTCGGCGCGCTGGTCCGGACCCAGCCGACCGGCGGCGGCCTCTTCGCCGAGCCGGCCGGCTACTACATTCCCGGCTATCTCGCCGTCGTCGTGCTCTTCACGCCGCTCTCGCGGGTCGGCTCGGAGATCGCCCGCCACCGCGACGGCGGCCGCTTCGAGAAGCTCGCGACCACGCCGCTCTCCCGTGCGGAGTGGCTGCTCGCGCACACGCTCGTCAACGTCGCGATCATCGGCGCCGCGAGCCTCCTCATCCTTGGGCTCGTGCTCGCGGTGACGGACGCGGCGCTCGTCGTCTCGCCGGCGCTCGTCGCCCTGCCCGTCTTCATCGCCGTCGCGGTCGCGCTCTTCTGCGGGCTCGGCGCGGTCCTCGGCGCGCTGGCCGACTCACAGGACGGCGTGATCGCCGCGAGCAACACCGTCGCGCTCCCGCTCCTGTTCCTCTCCGAGACGTTCGTCCCCCCCGCGCTGTTGCCCGACTGGTTCCTGCCGGCCGTCGCCGCCTCGCCGCTCACCTACTTCGCTCGCGGGACGCGAGCGATCGTCCACGAGCCGGGGGTCTGGACCGACGACCTGGCCGTGCTCGTCGTGCTCGCGGCCGGGGTCCTCGCGCTCGGCGCGTACGCGGTGCCGCGAACGGACTGAGGCCGACCGGCTCGACCCTCGACCGCCTCACAGCGCGCTCACGGCCAGGTACGGAAGCAGGAAGAACGCGAGAAAGATCAGCCCCGTGGCGAGCGCGTAGCCGACACCGACGCCCGCGAGCGTCAGCCACCTGCCGTCGACTCCCTCGATCTCCATACGTCCCGATGCGGCGGTCACGGCTTAACGGTTGTCGTCGCTCTCGCCGCGGTCACGCGCCGCCGACGCGGCCGGCGCGTCACACGTCGCCGGCCATGGCCCGGAACAACGCGTCGGCCAGCCCGTCGCGGTCGACCGTCTCCGGCTCCGACTCTCCCGTCGGGTCCACCTCCGGCGTGATCGTGCCGCCCCCCATCCGCGAGTGGCCGCCGCCGTTCCCGTTCGTGACCTCCGAGAGCACCGACTCGATCGCGTTGCCCATGTGGACCCGGTCGTCACGCGAGCGTCCCGACAGGTGAACCGTGCCGTCCCGCTCGCCGATGACGACCACCGCGCTGACGCCCTCGAGCTGGATCAGCTCGTCGGCCGCCTGCGGGATCGCGTCGACGTTGTTGACGCCGCCGACGTCGGCGACCGCGAACGACCCCTCGACCTGTCGTCCGGCGATCGCGCGGGCCTTGACCTCCAGGACCTCCGCGTCGACGGCCGGGTTGGCGATCCGGTCGAGCTGGTCCTGGTCGACGCCGGGGTAGACGTACGCGGCCGAGGCGAAGTCCGGCTCGCTCGCGCCGACGGTGAGGTGTTTGGTGTCGGTGAGGATCCCGTAGAGGAGGCCGGTCGCCGCCCGCGTGGACAACACCAGGTCCCCCTCCGTCTCGCTCGCGTGCTTGTCCGGCGGCACCGGGATCGCGCCCACGTCGTTGAAGTACTCGGCGACGACGGAGGCGGTCGCCCCGTAGTCGGTCCGAACGTCGGTGAACTCGTCGCCGCGGCCGTCCCCAGGATGGTGGTCGACGACGGCGGTCGGCAACACCCCGTCGGCTCCGGCGAACCCCCGCGCCTCGTTGTGGTCGACGAGGACCACCGTCTCCGCCGCGAGGTCGCTGACGTGATCGATCCGGTCGAGTTCGAGGTCCAGCACCGTCCGGAACGCCCGGTTCTCCTGGTGACGTATTTGTCCCGGATACTGGATCGTCGCCTCGACGTCCAGTTGGTCAGCCAGCGACGAGACGCCGATCGCGGCTGCCATCGCGTCCGGGTCCGGATTGGGGTGCATCAGCACCGCTATCTCCGACTCCTCCGCCAGCAGCCGCCGAAACTCGTCGCCGGCCGCCCGGCGGCCCCGGACGAACACGTACGCGCTGACGAGCACGACGGCCGCGCCGAGGACGGCGGTGACGGCCAGCTCGGGATTCTCCCGGACGAACGCCTCCGCCTCCGAGAGTCGCCCGCTGACCGTTGCTGGAGCCCACATACGTCCCCCCGGAGTCGCCGGTCCCACAAGAAGGTTCGTGGGGGTTCCGACCTCGTGAGGTCGACCGGATCCCGCCGATCGACGACCCCTGCGGACGCCGCGCGATCGCCGGCCGTCTCACTCCCGCGTCCGCCGAAACTCGTCGACTGCGTCCCGGTACCCCTCGCGGAACGTCGGGTACGCGAGCTCGTAGCCGAGCTCCCGAAGGCGGTCGTTCGAGCAGCGCTTGCTCGTCCGGATCCGGCGTTCGGCCGCGGCGGAGAGGTCGCCCGCGGCGATCCGTGCCTCCTTCGACCGTTTCTCGGGCCGATCGACGCCGCACTCGTCGGCGAGCCAGTCGGCGAACGCGTGTTTCCCGACCGGCTCGTCGTCGACGACGACGATCGGCTCGCCGCGGGCGGCCCCGCGCTCGAGGAGGAACCGCACCGCGCCCGCGGCGTCGTCGCGGTGGACCATGTTGAGGTAGCCGGCGGTCACCGGGCCGTCGAGGTACCGCTCGAGCCGATAGCGGTCCGGCCCGTACAGGCCCGCGAACCGCGCGACGGTGCCGTCGATTCCGGCCGCGGCCGCCCCCTCGATCGCGACGCGTTCGGCCTCGGCGAGCACCCGCGTCTTCGCCGTGGTCGGCTCGATCGGCGTAGACTCGTCGACCCACGCGCCGCCGTGGTCGCCGTAGACGCCGGTCGAGGACGTGTACACCAGCCGGTCCGGCGTTCGGCTCCGGCCGCCGTACTCCTCGATGACGTTCCGGAGTCCGTCGACGTAGACCTCGCGGGCCGCCTCCGCGCCCCGCCCGCCCGAGCTGGCCGCGAACACGACCGCGTCCGCGTCGGGGAGCGCGGCGAGCGAGCCGGGATCGGTCGCGTCCGCGCGAACCGCCTCGACGCCCTCGCCGATCGCCCCGACCGTCTCGAGTCCGGCGTCCGACCGGCGGACCCCCGCCACGTCGTGATCGCGAGCGGCGAGCCGCCGTGCGAGCTCGGTACCGACGTAGCCGCAGCCGACGATGACGACCCTCATGGTTTGCGTGTCTCGATGACGGCCATGACCTCCGCGAGCTGGTCGAGCGTCATCGCCGCGCGCCCTTCGAGGACCTGTTGAACCTCCTGGCCGGTGAGATCGGCGTCGATCGACGCCGCGATCGTGTCGACGTCGAGCACCGCCGTCGCCATCCCCATCAGGAGGTGATCTCGGAGCTCAGCGACCAGCACGTCGGCGTCGCGGTCGGCGGCGACCGCGAGGACTGCGGCGGCCTCCTCGACGGTCAGGTTCGCGGCGTCGCCGTCGCCGACCGCCTCGACCGTCGCCGGATCGAGGGATGCGCCGTCGCCGACGCCGTCGCGATCGGCCGTCTCCATCTCGTCGATCGCGTCGGCCAACATCGTCTCGAAGGCCGCCAGCAGCGCGGCCGCCTCGACCTCCTCGCCGTCCTCTCCTTCGCGTCCTTCGGCCCCGCCGTCGATCGGAGCGGATCCGCCCCGCCCGTCGACGACCTCGTGGAACATACCCGCGATCGGCGGTCGCGTCCCAAAACGCCTCCGATCGGGGGCACGCTCCGTCCCGATCCTCGCTCACCAGCCGGGGGAGGTCTCGTCCCGAACCCCGTTCACGTCGCCGACGCCCGGCGGCCCCGCGGGAACCGCGACGACGACGATCGTCTCGGTCTCGAACCGAACCGGCTCCGTTCGGCCCAGTTGGACCCGCTCGCCGCCGACGTCGACGGTCACCGTCGACTCCTCGCGGACGTACTCGAAGGGCCGCCCCGGCGTTCCCACGTCGCCGGACAGCGTGAACCGGGGGTACTCGCCGCGTGCCTCCACGCGCCACGCGTTGACCGTCGCCACCCAGTATCCCGGAACGGGAGCGACGGGGAGTCCCGCGCCGACGCTGCGGTTCGGCTCTCTCACCCAGCGCGCGACGGCCCGATCGGAGTCCGACGCCCACTGTTCGACGGCCGCCTCGCCGCCGCGTCGCAGTTCGTCCTCGACCGCGCCCTCGAGCTCGCTCCGGACGTGTCCACGCACCGCCTGGGCGGGACCGTCGACGAACCTCGCCGGGACTCGAACGGCGTCCCGGCCGGTCGCGTCCAGGAGTGCGACGCGGAGCCGCGCGGCGAGCGCTCCCTCCCTCCCGTCCGCGAGCGACTCGACCCTCGCGGCCTCGGCGGCGACGCGGTCCGCGTACTCACCGTCGGCGATGGCGACCGCCCGCGACCCCTCGGAACCGTACCCGGCGGCCACCGACTCGACGACCGACCGCCGCTCGGCGCGCGTCAGCGCGGTCCGCTCCCCGAGCGCGTCGACCAGTTCGCGGTCGACGGTCGCCCTCGCGGATCCGACTCGTTCGGCCAGTTCGTCACGGTCGGCACGGAGGTCCGGGTCGTCGCGACCGACGAGCGACCGGTCGGTCGCGAGGAGGACGCGTCCGGCGTCGCCGATCCGCACGCTGTCGCCGTCTCCGAGGACGCGCTCGACGACGCCGCCGGCCACGTCGCCGTACGGAACTGTCACGTAGTTGAGGTTCCGAACGGCGAGCGGCCGGGTCGTCGTCCCGTCGACCGCCTCGACGGTCGCCCCGTTGACGGCGGTCCGCGGGAGGTATCCGGGGGAGGCGTTCGGCGTCAACTCGACGGCGCCGCCGGGGCCGTCCTCGCCGACTCGATACGCCTCCGTGTCGCGGGCGGCCTCGCGGCTGGCGATGATCTCCCCGATCGAGGGCCCACCGAACGCGTCCTCCACTCGTTCGAGGAACGCGTCGGTGGCTACCTCCTCGTCCCCGCTCGCCGATTCCAGCTCGTCGACGACCGCCTCGAGATAGGCGACCCGTACGGCGATTCGGGCCCGATCGACCGCCCCCTCGTAGGTTTCCGGCGCGTCCACGAGGTCGCGGCGGCGGTCACGAAGCTCGTCGGCGAGCCCGCCGTACGGGTCCGCCTCGCCGACCGCCATCGCCTCCATGGACAGGTCGGTTTCGATCCCGTGAACCTCCTCGCGGAGGGCATCGAGGTCGGATCTGATCCGATCGACGGCCCGATCCGACCGCTCCCCGAACACGACGGTCGACCGCTCGATGTCGCCGTGATCGACCGCGTCGCGAGCCAGTTCGTCGACGTCGCGAACGTCGTCGACGCCGAGATCCGATCGAGCGGCGTCGGGCGTTCCGGCGAGATCGACTCCGGCGACTCCGCGCCCCGAACCGAACGTCGCGGTGGGCCGGTCGGGGGCGCGGTCCCGCGGCTCGTACCTCCCCGTTACGTCGACCGAGACGCGGTACCTATCGGTCGCGGTCGCCCACGTCGTCTCCCGGTCGACCACCACGTCACGCGTCCCGTACCTCGCCGGCTCCAGGACGGTTCCGTTCTCGTCCACCACCGCCGATTCGACGACGACCGTTCGTCTCACGACTCGCTTCCATCGCCCAGTCGCGACCCGTTCGACCCGGACCTCGCGGCTCGTCGAACCGAACTCGACGCTCTCACCCGACTCGACGACGCCGGACGGAACGCCCGCCGGAACCTCGTCGTCGGAGACGACACGAGTCGTCTCGTCGACGCTCATGCCGACGCGCTGCCACCTGCCCGCGCCGCTGCTCGGCCGCGGCGGCCGCGGCCGCCCGCCGTAGACGACCCGATCCGCCGAGACGTCGAGCGACGCCTCCACGCGGTAGCTGCCCCGGATCTCGGCCTCGAGGTCGTCGTGAATTGACACGGCGGCCACGTCGGCCGCGTGGCCGACGGAGACCGAGGTCGTCTCGTCGGTGTGACTTCTCGCCGGTCCGAAGCCGTCCGCCTCGCCCTCGGGAGCCGGCGTCGACGCGTCGAGGACCCGATCGCTCCACGCCGACTCGTCCAGGTCGGTCGGCGCGAGGAGGTCGGTCAGTCCCGTTCGCGCCGTCGCCGCGGCGACGCCGCCGCGGGCGTCCGGGTCGCTCGTGCCGAACACGTCCCGCTGGGTCCTGACGATGCCGGCGTTCGTTGACAGTTCGACGTGTCGGTTCGCGATCACGTTCCGGATCGGGGCACGCGCGTACTGGCCGTAGCCCCGCGCCCACGCGATCGGATAGAGGCTGGCGGTCAGCTGCCGGCCGAGGCCCGGTCCCTCGACGGGACCGCGGTTCAACCGTCTCTCGAACCGTTCGGTCCGCTCGTGGGCAGCCAGCGTCGGCACGGCGACGACGACGGTTCGGTTCTCCGTCCACTCGGCGGCGGTGCGCCCGCCTCGCGTCGCGGTCACCGTCACGTCCTCGAAGACGACGCGGGTCGCCGTCCCGTTCGCGGCACCGCTCACGCGAACCGTCTCGCGGAGCGTCTCCAGGTCGTCCGGCGTGAGCGGATCGTCGATCCGCTCGAGCCCGACCGTAGCGGAGACGTCGCCGACCTCGGCGCTCACCGCGTCCAGCGCCTCCACGCCGGCGAGCGCCAGTCGGATCCGAAACGCGTCCTCGAAGGCGGATCCGGGCCGTACCGCGTCCGTCGACGCCCCGGCGGCGGTCCGCCACGCGGGGTCCGCACCGCCACCGATCGTCGTCGCCCGGGTGACCGGCCGCGCGGCGGCGTCGTGAGCGGCCTCGCGAGCGGCGTGTCTCAGTGCCGCCGTCGCGTCCGCGTCGACGCGCTCGACGGCGCGCTCGACGCTACGGTCCTCGCTCACGAGCCCCTGATCGACGACGCCGGCGGCGTACGCCGAACTGGTCACGAGGAGCAACACGCCGACGAGCGCGAACGGAACGCGGGCCCGCTCGTCGTCGGCGAGCGACAGCGACCGAGCGCGTCGCGATCGCGCCATTCACCACGCCCTCACGACGATCCGGAACCGTCCCGTTCCGGTCCCCTCGTGCCGCCGCGAGCCGGGGTGCGTGAGGACGGTCGCGCTCACGTCGGCGCCCGCGGGCGGCTCGCTCCCGACCTCGACCGTCCACGCGTCCGCCTCCCCGTCGGGACGTGCGGGGACGCCGTCGTCTCGAGTCGGCGTCCCGGACGACGGGGCGGCCGCCTCGTACCGCACGTCGACGCGGATCCGGTGGCCGAGTGCGTCGGCCACCCGTTCGAGGGCTCGAGATCGGAACCGATCTCCGCCGTCGCCGTCGACTCCCGGCGCCCCCCGAGCGGACATCGCGAGCAGTTCCGCGAGGGTCGCGTGAACAGTTCGGGAGCCGTGATCCTCCCCGTCGACCTCGTAGGTCACCGTCGCGGTCTCGGTCGCGATCCGGTCGGCGGCGTCGACGGCCGCGTACTCTCCCGTTTCGGCGCCGCCTCCGGCCGCTCCGAGCGTGACGACGCTCGCGGAGACGCAGAGCAGCATGACCGTCACGTCGAGGACGGTGCTCGTCATCGACGAATCGCCACGCGGAGTCTGCCGCGAACGTTCTCGCCGGGCGCGACGGCAACCGTCACGGATCGCCCTGCGACCGCGGACGATCGAGGATCGATCCGCCCGCCGGCGAACGGAGAGGCCGTGCCGACGCCGACCCGCCACCGCCGTCGCTCCGTCTCCAGTTCGACGACCGCCGGCGTTTCGTCCTCGAGGTGACGCAGGCGGTCCGGCCGGACGATCCCTCCGACCGTCGCGTCGCGTTCGATCCGGTCGAGGACGGCGTCGGCACCGTCGACGGGATCCTCCGGCTCCGGCGTCGCGCCGTCGAGCGCGGTGACGTACAGCCCGAGGCCCGCGCCGATCGCGAGCACGGCGACCAACGCGACGAGCGGCTCGACCGCGGCGCGGTCGGCCTCGCCGAGCCGTTCACCCGACGAGCGTGACACGGGTCCCTCCGTATCGGACCTGCCGAACGGTCAGTCGCCGCGGAGCGGGCCGCCAGCGGTGCTCTCCCGCCCGTGCCCGTGCCGTCGCGTCGGCGAACGCCTCGGGGTCCTCGAACGCGGTTCCCGGTGGAACGCCGGTCAACACCCGACGAAGTCGGGCGTCACCGCCGGACCCGGCCGGGGCTACGGGCGTTATCGGCGGTCCACGGACGGTCGAACGAGCCGATCCGCCGCCGTTCTCGAGCTCGACCGCGTGCGGAGTGACCCGCATCCGGTCGGCCGCCAGCCCGTGTTCGGCGGTCGCGACGTATTCGCCGTCGGCGACCGACCCGATCGTGTGCGCGACTCCGTCCGCGTCCGGCGGCGGGGCCGCGGGGAGCGCGGCGACCACGCCGACGGTCGCGACGCTCACCAGCGCGAGCCCGAGCCACGCGTACGTGGCGTCGATGTGGATCTCGAACATGGGCCGGCTGGCCCCGGTATGACGTATAAACCGTCGTCCGGCGGATCGCTTCCCGTCGCGACCGGCTACAACAACGCTCCCGCCCCGGCGAACGCGAGGAGGTACGTCGTCGTCGCGGTCGGCAGCGCGATCCCAATCCGGTACGCGACCAACGTCCGGTCGAAGCCCCGTTCGAGTCCGGTCCCCAGCCCGGTGAGTATCCCGGCGAGAAGGATCACGTAGACGCCGACGATCCGGCCGAGGACCGGCACCGACAGTCCCGTTCCCGCCGCCTCGCTCCCGCCCGACGGGGCCGATCCGGCGGGGTCGATCGCGAGGGGATCGCTCGCCATCGCGGCCGTGGTCTCCAGTCCGCCGGTACCGATCGCCTCGACTCCGGTCGCGAGCGCGACGGTCGCGCCGCCGACCAGCGGGGCGAACACCGCGGCGGTGTTCGTCAGCGTGCCCGTCACGGTCGCGAGCTGTCTCCGCGCGTCGCGTTCCAGCTCACGAAGCCGCTCGAGCTGGTCCGCGAGTTCCAACAGCACGTCCCCGGCCGGCCGTCCCTCCCGCGCGGCGACCGCCAGCAGGGCGACGGTCCCCTGAACCCTCGGAGAGGGAACCGTCGCCGCCGGTCCGCCGTCGCCCAGAAACGCCTCGCGGACGTCGACGCGGAGAGTGTCGCTGCGTCGCGCGGCGAGTCCGAAGACGTCGCCGGTCGCCCCGTCGAGCCTGTCGCCGGCGTTCGAGACCGCGCGCTCGACCGAGACGCCCTCGGCGACGTCCCCGCCGACGATCGTCATCGCGTCGGGGAGCGCGCCCTCGATCGCCGTGACCCTCGAGAGCACCGCCCGTCGCGGTCGCACGAGGACGACCAGCGCCGTCCCGATCCCGACGCCGACCGCAGCGATCGGGACCGCCCACGACGCGACGAGCGACCCCGAGATGACGCCGGCGACGGCGCCGGATCCGACGCCGACGGCGACCGCGTGGGGCCGTCTCTCCGGGACGTCGGGGTGGTCGCTCCCGATCGTCGGCGGCGGGAACGCGACGGGACGCTTCGAGAGGAGCCACGCGGCGGCCGCGAGGAGGCCGACGGGCAGTGCCATCAGGTAGATGCCGGCGACGGCCGACGGAGGGACGGGCACGCCCGAGGCGGCCGCGGCCGGAAGCAACGCCACGAGCGCCAGGGGGAGGAGCACGCCGAAGGCGTACAGCGCCGACACCGGTCCCTGGACGTCCCCGACGAACTCGGCCAGTCGCTCCGTCGTACCCGACAGCGTCGTCTCGAGCGCCCGGTCGAGACAGCGGCCGCGACGCTCCGCCGGCGCGGCCGCCGCCGTCCGGACGAGCGTCGACGCCCGTTCGATCGCCGGAAACCACGCTCCCCACTCGCGGGCGAACTCCCGGAGCCCGCTCGTCGGCCCGTTGACGCAGCGGCGTTCGTGTCGGAGCAGGTTCTCCGCGAGCGGTCCGCGGCCGGTTCGGGCGGCGAACCGCACCGCGCGCTCCGTCGACGGGTCGAGACGCATCCGGAGGACGAGGCGTCCGACGAGTCCGGGGGTCGCTCCGAGCGCGCGGGTTCGTCGGAGCGTCGCGAGCCACACCGGTCCCCGGTGGACCGCGTGGGTCGCCGCGAGCCCGCCCGCGACGCCCGCGAGCGACCCCGAGACGCTTCCGACGAGGAACGTGCCGACGACGGCGAGACAGAGTCCCGTGCCGACGCCGACGCGATGTCCCGTCGCGATCACTCGTCCGGCCGTCCACTCCCACTCGAGGAACGCGACCGCTCGCCGAAGCTCGTCGGATCCCGACCGGGCCGCGCCGTTCCCGTCGCCCGCGACCGCGGCGACGGCAGCCAGCACGACCTCGGCAGCGGACCCGTCGCCGGCGTCCGTGGCGGTCTCGCCGTCGTCGGCGCCCGCGGCGATCGATCCCTCGCCGGCCTCCTCCCCGTCATCCCGAGCGGTGGAGGTTCCGACCCCCGGAACGGACGCGTCCGCGCTCCGTTCCGGTCCGTCCCGTCGTCCGGAAGGAACGGTCCCCACGGGTCGACTCGAGCGCGGTTCGGTCACCGTCCCCACCCCGCGTAGCGGTCGGGCGTCGTCCGTCCGGTCATCGCAGCCGTGCGGATCCGCTCCTCGCGTCGGCCGATCGCCTCGCGAACGTCCGCGTACGACTCGCCGGTTTCGGCGAGGCCGTCGACGAGACGGCTCTCCCCTCTGTCGATCCGGCCGGTGGACGCGAGCCCGTCCGCCGTCCGATCGAACAGCGCGTCGAACCCCACCTCGTCGCCGTGGTCGGTCACCTCGACGAGCGTCTCGACCCGGCGATCGTCCAACATCACGAGGAGGTCGGTGGACGCGAACGACGATCGGGTCACGCCGAGGTCCGTGACGACCCGCTCGCGGACCGCCGCCGGGTCCTCGCCGTGGATCGTTCCGAGGACGGTCTCGCCGGCGGCCCCGACGCGCATCGCCTCGTACAGCGCCGTCGCCTCCCCGCCGCGCACCTCGCCGACGACCAGGGCCCCGCCGCCGAGCCGGAGCGCGGTCCGAACCCCCTCCGTCGGCGTCGGCTCCGCGCCGTCGCCGACGCGGAGCCGCTGAACGTCCCGGTCAGCGTCGGCGAGCGCCTCGGCGGGGAGTTCCGGCGTGTCCTCGATCAGGATCGCTCGCGCGTCGGGCGGGAGCTCCCACAGCAGCGATCCGAGCGCGGTCGTCTTGCCCGCCCCGCGGCCGCCGGCCACGAGCCCCGTGACGCCGCGCTCGACGGCGACGGAGAGGAGTCCGGCCGCCGCGGGCGGAAGCGTCCCGGCGTCGACGAGACGGGCGAGCGTCCACGCCTCCGGGTCGCCGCGGCGGAAGGTGAACGAGAGCCCGTCGCTCGCGGGCGCGGTCGTCGCCGCCACCCGGACCGTGCCCGACTCGGCCTCGACGGTCGCGTCGAGCGTCGGTGCCGCTCGGGAGAACGCCCGCCCGCTCGTTCGACGGAGCCGGGAGGCGAGCGTGGCGGCACCCTCCGGCGGCAGCCGGACGTTCGTGTGACAGCGCTCGCCGTCGAGGACGACCCGGAGCGGGTTCTCCGCGACCGGCGCGGAGAGGGTCGCGTCGCTGACGCGGTCGTCGGCGAAGACGTGTTCGAACGCGCCGTACCCGTGGGTGTGTCGACGGAGCGCGTCCGCGATCGCGTCGACCGGCTCGCCGGGGTTCGCGACCGCTCTGACCGCCCGACCGGGTGCCCGATCCCCGCCCCTCGGGTCCGCGAGCAGCCGCTCCTTCGCGGCGTCGAGCGTCTCGAACGCGTCCGCGTCGAACGCCGCCGTCGGCGGCGTGAGGTGGTACGTCCGGAGCGCGCCGGTTCCCTCGTAGAGCCTGACGGTCGCGCCCGTCTCGAGCTCCCACCGGTCGAGGAGCGTCGCTCCGGGCGGCGGGTCGGCGGCGACCCGCGTCGACGCCACCGTCGGGCCGACGTGCGCACGGAGCACGTCGGCCGTCCGGTCGATCCCGTCGACGGCCGACTCGAGCCCCGTCTCGGCGACGATCCGAGCGACCGGGCCCGCACGTCCGGCCGCCTCTCCGGCGGCCTCGACCGGCTCTCGGGCCACGCGGTCCGCGAGCCGGGTCTCGTGGAACTCGACGCGCTCGCGGAACCGCCCCGCGGCGAGCAGACACGCCGCCGCCCGTCCGGCGTACGCGCGTTCACGCCCCGCGTGTTCGGTCCGGACGACGTCCGCGTCGCGGTCGGCGAGCGCCCCGATCACGGCGCGTCGACAGGCCGGGCTCCGGGCGAGGTCGCCACGCCCCGGACAGCCGTTCGCGTCGACCGCGAGGACGACGCGGTCGTCGACGCCCGTTCCGACCGGCCGCTCGAACGACGCGTCACAGCCGCACTCGTCGTCGGTCCCGAACCGTCGGAGCGAGGCGAGAGCCAGGTTCATGCCGGCCGTGGCCGCGACATCGTACATAAGCGGTCGTCCGGCTCCCGGCCGGTTCCTCCGGCCCGCCCCGATCACTCGACTCGTCCCGGTCACCCGACTCGACCGATCCGGACCGTCGGTCCGTCGTCGTCGACCAGCCGCAGTTCGAGCGTCGACCCGCCGTCCGGGTCGAGTTCGATCGGTCCGTCGCGGAGGGCGATCCCGATCGCGTCCGTCGGCGGCGCGATCGGGAGCCGCCGGACCGATCCGTGTCGGATCCGATACGCGAGGACGATCCCGTCCGGGACGCGTCGCTCCCTCGCCGCGCCGGTTCGTCCCGGCTCCACGAGCGTGAGCCGGTCGACCGGGGCCGCGGCGAAGCCGGTCGGCGCGACCACGACGAGCGAGGTCCGCGCGGCGAGGTCCGGATCCCCGACCGCGACCGAGCTGGCCGCCAGGCCGCCCGCGGCGCGCTCGAGGCGGGTCGTCTCCGCGTCGAGTCGCTCGACGGTCGCGTCCCGCCTGGCGTCCTCGAGCGCCGGCATCGCGACGCCCAGGAGCGCGACCGCGAGGAGCACCGTCAGGACGACGCGGATCACGGCCGCTCGATCCCCTCGGCGACGCGCACGCGGCCGACCTCCGGACGGCCTCTACAGGGCCTCACGGAGCCGTTCGAGCGGGTTCGACGTCTCATCGGCGTCCCCGTCAGATCGGGACTCTCCAGCGTGCCCGTCCGACCGGAACTCCCCGGTGTCGTCAGGCACCGCCGCGTCGAGCGCGTCGTCGTCGTGGATCTCCCGGTTCTCGGCGTCCCCGTCCCCGGAGGCGCCGTCGTCGGCGGCGGTCTCCGGGCGCGCGTCCCTCCCGTCTCGCGCGGCGGTGGCCCGCGCGAGCGCCAGGTCGGCGCGCCGTTCGACCTCCCGGTTGACCGCGCGGATCGCGCCCGCGTACCCCCGAACGGCCTGCGTCGCGGCCTCGAGCTCCTCGATCCGCGTCTCGAGCGCGTCGATCCGCTCCGCCATCTCCTCGCGCTCCGCGTCGGCGGCCGCGCCCGCTTCGACCCCCGCGACCGACCGATCGGTTCCGGTGAGCGCCCGTTCGACCGCGGCGAGTCGCTCCTCGAGGTCGGCTCGGGCGGACGGCGACCCGTTCGCGTTCGTCTCGCTTGCCATGCCCCGCCTGGCCGCGGTCTCGTACTTAACTCGTCGGGGGAAAGAGTATTACTGTCAGCCCTCCATCGTGACTCCATGAAGGCCCTCCTCGTCGGCGTCGGACAGGCGGGCGGCAAGCTCGCGACCGCCCTCTCCGAGTTCGACGCGGGGATGGGGTTCGGCGCGGTCCGCGGCGCGCTCGCCGTCAACACCGCCGCGGCCGACCTCGACCCCCTCCCGCTCGATACGGTGCTCGTCGGACGGTCCCGCGTGAACGGTCACGGCGTCGGCGGCGACAACGAACTCGGCGCGGAGGTGATGGACGAGGACGCGGTCGAGGTGCTGGACGCGCTCGCCCCCCGGATGACCGCGGAGATCGAGGCGGTCGTCGTCGTCGCCGGCCTCGGCGGCGGCACCGGATCCGGCGGCGCGCCGGTGCTCGTCCGCGAGCTCTCGCGGGTGTACGACGTGCCGGTGTACGCGCTCGGCGTGCTGCCCGGTCGCGACGAGGGGGCGCTGTATCAGGTGAACGCCGGGCGGTCGCTGAAGACGCTCGTGCGGGAGGCCGACGCGACGATGCTCCTCGACAACGACGCCTGGCGGTCGGCCGGCGAGAGCGTCGAGGGCGGCTACGCCGCGATCAACGAGTCGATGGCGAAACGCGTCGGGCTCCTGCTCGCGGCCGGCGAGGCCACGCAGGGGGTCGGCGAGTCCGTCGTCGACACCAGCGAGGTGATAAACACCCTCCGGGCCGGCGGGATGGCGGCGGTCGGGTACGCCTCCTCGCCCGCCGCCGAGGATCCGGGCGAGAACGTCAACACGGTGACGAGCGCGGTCCGGAGCGCGGTGATGACCGGGCTCTCGCTGCCGAACGCCACCGACGCCGACGCCGGCCTCGTCGCGGTCGCGGGCGACCCGGACCGGATCTCCCGGAAGGGTGCCGAGAAGGCCCGCAAGTGGCTCCAAGAGGAGACGGGGTCGATGCAGGTCCGCGGCGGCGACTTCCCGCTGAACTCCGACCGGCTCGCGGCCGTGGTGCTGCTCGCGGGCGTCGAGCGTTCGAAACGGGTCGAGGAGTTCCTCGAGCGCGCGCGGCAGGCCGTTCGCGACGAGCCGGAGGCGAAGCCGGACCCCGCGGCGGCGTTCCACACCGACGAGCTCGACGACCTGCTGTGAGGCGGTCGGGGGCGACCGTCGCGGGCACCCTCCGACACGGATCGCCGCGCGTCGGGACGCTTCCGCACCTTTTTGGTTCCGCCCGGAGGAGAGTCGTCCGATGAGCCACCCGTGGGACGACTGGGACCACGTGCTGAAGGTCGACCCCGACAAGGACCTCTGTGACGGGGAGACCTTCGAGGACGTGTGCCGGACCGGGACCGACGCGATCGAGATCGGGGGAACCCTCGACGTCACCGCCGAGAAGATGACGCGGGTCATCGACGCCGCGGCCGAGTACGACGTCCCGCTCTATCAGGAGCCGTCGAACCCCGGCGTCGTCATCGACTCGCCGGCGCTCGACGGCTACCTCATTCCGACGGTGTTCAACGCCGGCGGCCCGTTCTGGATCACGGGCGCACACAAGGAGTGGGTCCGCATCGACGACCTCGACTGGGACCGGACCCACACCGAGGCGTACATCGTGATGAACCCCGACGCCTCCGTCGCGGAGCTGACGGACGCGAACTGCGACCTCACGGCCGACGACGTGGCGGCGTACGCCAAGGTCGCGGAACGCATGTTCGGCCAGGAGATCGTCTACCTGGAGTACTCGGGGACCTTCGGCGACACGGGGAAAGTCGCCGCCGCCGGCGACGCGCTCGACGACGCCACGCTGTTCTACGGCGGCGGGATCTCGGACTACGAGTCGGCGAACGAGATGGCGGCACACAGCGACGTGATCGTCGTCGGCGACCTCCTCCACGACGAGGGCGTCGACGCGGTTCGCGAGACGGTCCGGGGCGCGAAGGACGCCTGACGCGTCCCACGCGGCCGGGACGCCGACCTAGGCGTACCCGTCGAGCATGTTCTCGACGTACTTCGCGATCACGTCGACCTCCAGGTGGACCGGATCTCCCGCGGCCTTCTCCGAGAGCGTCGTCAACTCGTAGGTCGTCGGGATGATCGCCACGTCGAACTCGTCGTCGCGCTTCTCGGCGACGGTGAGCGATATCCCGTCGAGCGTCACCGACCCCTTGTCGACGAGGTAGCGGCCGTGACCCTCCGGGATCGCGAAGGTGAACCGCCAGTCCTCGCCGACCCGCTCGATCCCTCGAATCGCCGCCACCGTGTCGACGTGGCCCTGGACGACGTGGCCGTCGAACCGGCCGTCCGCGGGCATCGCGCGCTCGAGGTTGACCGCGTCGCCGGCGCGGAGGTCGCCGAGGTACGTCTTCGCGACCGTCTCCGCCGCGAGAAAGACCTCGAACCAGGCGTCCTCCCCGTCCCCGCCGGGAGTCGCGTCTCCGCCCGTCCCGAACTCCTCGACGGTCAGACAGACGCCGCTCACGCTTATCGACTGGCCGTGTGCGAGGCCGTCGAAGCCGTCGACCCCGTCGGCGGCGATCCGCAGCCGGAGGCCGTCGGCCGTCTCGGTTCGCGCCCGGACGGTTCCGGTTCCCTCGACGATGCCGGTGAACATACGCACCCTGGGGACGGCCGACTGATAGCCGTTCTGGGTTCGCGCGTCGACGGTCACCCGGTACTCTCAAGTCGTCGACGGTGCTCGTGTGCGACGTGTCCAGATCGGCGGTGATAGCCGACGACGACGAGTCGATCCGGTCGATCCTCCAGTACAAACTGTCGATGGCCGGGTTCGACCTCGACGTCTGTCGCGACGGTCGGGAGGCACGCGAGACGCTCGACGCGCCGGGCGTCGACCCCGACGTGGTCGTCCTCGACGTGATGATGCCGCGGCTGAAGGGGACCGACCTCCTTCGTGCGATCCGCCGGGGCGAACTCGCCGTCGACCCCGCCGTTCCCGTGGTCATGCTCACCTCGCGCGGCCGCGAGGAGGACGTGTTGACCGGGCTCGAAGCCGGCGCGGACGAGTACCTCACCAAGCCGTTCAGCCCGAACGAACTGCTCGCGCGCATCGAGAGGATCCTGGAGGAGTGACGTGTACGCCTCCGCGTCGCGAACCGTCGGCCTCTCGCCGGACCCGTGGGCGCCGGTCGGAACGGTCGGTCTCCCGCGGCTCGTCGTCTCGGTCGGGGCCGTCGTCCTCGGAGCGCTGCTCGTCTCGGCCGTCCTCGTCACGGTCGGCTACTCGCTTCTCGCGGCGCGGCGCCGGCGACGTCGCGAGCCGGTCCGGGCGGACCTCCGCTCCGAACTCCTCGAGCGGCTGTACGGCCGCGAGGACCCCGACTGGGAGCCGTGGGTCGCGTCGCTGTCGGCGGTCCACCGCGACGAGCTCGAGTCCGTCCTCGACGTGTACCTCCGCCGGCTCGAGGGGCGCGACGCGGAGCGGTTGGCGGAGCTCGGCGGCGCGCTCGGGATCCCGGAGCGGTCCCGCCGGACGATTCGCGAGGGGGGCTACTGGGAGCGCCTCGACGCGCTGACCTGGCTCGCCCTCCTCCGGGACCCGCCGGACCGCGACCTGCTCGAGGCACGCTGTACCGACACGCCGCGCGAGCGGGCGGCGGCGGTGCGCGTCCTGTACGCGAGCGACGCGGCCGACCTCGCGACGACCGGCGTCGACCTCCTCCTCGGCGACGACCCCGACGCCTTCTCGGTGTTCGGGATCGACACGCTGTACCGGGTCGGCGAGACCGATCCCGGACCGCTCTTCGACCGGGCCGCGGCCGAGTTCGACGAGTGGGACCCCGCGCTCCAACAGCAGGTGTTGTCCGTGACGGGCCACCTTCACACGGTCGTCGGCGACGCCGACCTCTCGTGGCTTCTCGAGGCGGTCTCGAGCCCCGAGGAGCGGGTCAGGGTCGCCGCGTGGCGCGCGCTCGCCGCCTACGGCTGGAACGTCCCGCTTCGCTCCGGGATCGACCCGACCGCGGTGACCGAGGACCCCTCGCCGGTCGTCCGGGCGAGCGCCTACCGGCTGCTCGGCGCCTGGGGGGATCCGGAGGCGCTGTCCGCGCTCCGGACGGTCGCGGCCGCGGAGCCCGACGGACGGACCCGCGTCGCGGCGGCCGAGGCCGTGTTGTCACACCGCGGTCGCGGGAACGGTCGGTCGCTCGAGCCCCCGGCGACCCTCGATGACGCGTGGGCGTGGGCCGTCGAACACGCGCGGTTCGACGACCGCGTCCGCGAGATCCCGCGACGGGGCGGCGTCGCGACCGGAAGCTCCCGGCGCGGGCGGGAGGGGTCGCCGTGATGACGGCCGTCGAGGACCTCGCGGTCGCGCTGGTCGTCGGCTCGGGCGTGTTCATCGTCGGCTACTATCTCCTCATCAACGCCGGATACCTCCTGATCCACGTCCTCGCGCTGTTCGAGCTGCGCGACAGCGTGCGCGAGTCCGAGTGGGACCCGCCGTTCCGCCCGTTCGACAGCCCCTTCTATCCCGGCGTCGCGATGGTCGTCCCGGCGTACAACGAGGCGGCGACCATCGTCGAGAGCGTCCGGTCGATGCTGACGCTGAACTACCCGGACCAGGAGGTCGTCGTGGTCAACGACGGCTCGACGGACGCCACGATGGACCGGCTCCGCGAGGCGTTCGAGTTGGAGCGGGTCGAGGCGGCGATACCCTACGACGTGCCCGCCGAGCCGATCCGCGGAGTGTACCGCTCGACGCGACACGAGGACCTGCTCGTCGTCGACAAGGAGAACGGCGGGAAGAGCGACGCCCTCAACGCGGGACTGTGGCTCACCGACCAGCAGCTGTTCTGTGCGGTCGACTCGGACACGGTCCTCGACCGGAACGCCCTGTTACAGATCGTTCGCCCGTTCCTCGAGGAGCCGGAGAAGGCGGTCGCGAGCGGCGGGACGATCCGGGTCGCGAACGACTGCGTCGTCGAGGACGGCGAGATCCAGGAGATCAACCTCCCGCGAACCGGGCTGCCGGGGATCCAGGTGATGGAGTACCTCCGGGCGTTCTACTCGGGGCGGCTCGGGTTGAGCCGGCTCAAGGGGCTGGTGCTCATCTCCGGGGCGTTCGGCGTCTTCCGCACCGACCGGGTCCGCGAGATCGGCGGCTACCGCCACGACACGGTCACCGAGGACTTCGACGTGGTCGTCCGGCTCCACCGCTACCTCTCCGACGCGGAGGTGGAGTACACGGTGGAGTTTCTCCCGGAGCCGGTCGCGTGGACCGAGGTGCCGTCCGACCTGCGCGTCCTCGGTCGGCAGCGACGCCGGTGGTACCGCGGGATGCTGGAGACGGTCGTCGCCAACCGGGGCGTGTTCTTCAGGCGGCGGTACGGCCGCGTCGGCACCGCGATCCTGCCCTTCTTCACCGCCGCGGAGGCGCTCGGCCCGCTCATCGAGGGGTTCGGCTACGTCCTCCTCCCGTTGGCGTGGTACTTCGGGATCCTGAACGTCGAGTTCTTCCTGCTGTTCCTGCTGTTGACCGTCGGGGTCGGCGTCTTCCTCTCGTGGTTCGGCGTGTTCAGCGAGGTGTGGAGCTTCAACCGCTACGAGGACCCTCGCGACGTGCTCCGGCTGCTGTGGTACGGCGTCCTCGAGAACTTCGGCTACCGCCAGTGGAAGACCGCGGTCGCCTGGCACGGGCTCGTCGAGTTCCTCCGCGGCGAGCGCTCCTGGGGCGTGATGGAGCGGCGCGGGTTCGGCGGGACGGCGGACGACCCGGCCGACGGGGCGACCGCCGGCACCGCCGCGGCCGCCGCGGATCCTCCGGCAATGTCGGCCGACGCGGACGTCGACCCGACCGGCTCCGGGTTCGTGTGGATCGACCGCTTCGCCGACGACCTCCCCGATCCGGCCGACTCCGGGTTCGTGTGGATCGACGAGCTGGTCGAGGCGCCCGACACGGACGGACTCCGCTGGATCGCGCGGATCGCGGGCGCGGACGTCTCCGCGGAGGCTGGGTCGTCCGCGGAGGCTGGGTCGTCCGCGGAGGCTGGGACGCCCGCGACCGGCGAGACGGGATCGCCCGCGCGGATCGTCGGGGGAGCAGTCGGCGGCTTCCTTCGGACGCCGGACCCGAGAGACGGGATGGGCGACGGCGGGTTCGTCTGGGCTGCCGACTTCTCGCTCGGCGTGGGGGACGGCGGGTTCGTCTGGACCACGGACCCCTCCGAGGGCGTGGGTGACGGCGGCTTCGTCTGGGTGCTCGGAGCCGACGGCGATCCCGCCGCCGGCCGCCTCGTCGCGACGACGGACTTCTCGCTCGGCGTGGGGGACGGCGGGTTCGTCTGGACCACGGATCCGAGCGACGGGGTGGGCGACGGCGGGTTCGTCTGGACGCGCGAGTTCGCCGACGGGGCGGGTTCAGACGGCTACGTCTGGGTGGTCGACGGGACGGGATCGGTCGATGGCGGGATCGGCCCGTTGGGCGCCGGGATCGATGACGGAGACAGCAGATGATACGACGTCTTCGCGATCGATCGGCTCGATCGGTACGGGATCGTTGTCGGCGCGGTGAACGCCGCCAAATTCCCAGCCACTCGGCTCTACGATGTAGAGAGTACGACTACGGAGACCGCCGCCAAAGCCCCCAGTCGCGAGGCGCTACGCGCCTCTGGAAGCCGCGGTTCCGCCGCCGGCGACTGCCCCGTTGAGTTCCGCCCAACCGTCCCGCGATCGCACCTCACGCCTCCCCAGCCTCGTCGCTCGCGCTCTCCGAGCGCTCGCGACGTCCCTCGCGGGCTCCTCGCGCCCGTCGGGCGCTCGGAGGCGCGCCACCGCAACGATGCCTCTCACGTACCCAGTACTCGGTCTCTCGACGTGATCTCAAGCGTCCGGACGACCTAGCCGTCCAGCTCCTCGTGGACCGGCTCCGCGGCGTTGAGGTCGGTCACGCGGAAGGCGGTCCCCTCGGCCGAGGTGTCGACCGCGAGGTCCCACCCGTGTCCGGAGACGACCCGGAGGACGACCAACAGCCCGAGTCCGAACGACTTGACGTTCTCCGCGTCGGCGTCGGCGAGCGCGGCCTCGACCGCCGGGGGCAGTCCGGGGCCGTCGTCGGCGACGACGAACCCGTGGTCGTCGCCCGAGACGGTCACCGAGACGTCCGGGCCGCCGTGCTCGACCGCGTTGCGGAACAGGTTCTCGAGGAGTCGCTGGAGCCGCCCCGCGTCGGCGAGGACGGTCGTTCCGGGGTCGACGTCGACCGACAGCGCCGCGTTCCGGGTCCGCACCGTCTCCCAGGCGTCCCGGACGAGCGCCTCGAGGTCGACGCGCTCGCGTTCGCCCACGTCCGCGCCCTCCTTCGCCAGCATCAGACACTCCGCGATCATCGTCTCCATGCGGCCGAGCGAGCTCTGAACCCGCGAGAGGAACGCCGCGGTCTCGCCGGTCGCCTCCTCACGTGCCAGCTCCGTGAACCCGATCGCGGCCGCGAGCGGGTTCCGGAGGTCGTGGGCGACGATCCCGGTGAACTCGTCGAGGCGGTCGTTCTGTTCGCGCAGCTCGGCGTAGTGTTTCTCGCGTTCGAGCTCGTGGCTCACCCAGTCGGCCAGCACCGAGACGAAGTCGCGCTCCTCGTCGGTCAACGGCTCCACGCGCGGGTCCGGGTCGGAGAAACACAGCGTCCCGTACGTCTCCCCGTCGATCCAGACGGGCGCGCCCACGTAACAGCGCAGTCCGGTCGTCTCGCGGGCGCGGTCGTCGCGGTACGGGCTGTCCTCGACGTTCGCGAACCCCACCGGTTCGCCGCCGTCGACGACGTGGCGACACCACGTCTCGTCCAGGTCGACGGTCCCGCCGGCGGCGTACGGCCCGGACTCGATGTTCGTGGCGATCACCTCGTAGCGTCCCTCGGCGGTGTACGAGAGGACGCCGTTGTCGACGCCGAGGTACTCGCGGCCGACCTCGATCGCCTCCCGGATCCGCCCCTCGGTCGTGAGGTCGGCGTCGGCCAGCTCGAGGAGGGTCCTGAAGGGGTTGGCGCGACCGGGTTCGTCGGGGTCGGGACGGGCACGGTCGGGGTCGTCGCGTGCGGGATCGGTGGTCATGATCGGTGTCGGACGGGTCGTGGTCGACGTTGTCGTCGCCGGCAGATAAAACCGGGCCGCTCGGCGACGCCTCACGCCGGGAGCAGGGTTTTCCCTCCCGAGCGAGTGGGTTCCCCGTGAACAGACGCGCGTTCCTCGGCAGGGTGGGTGCCGCCGGCGCGGTCGGGACGGCCGGCTGCGGGTTCCGTGCCGGGACGGACGGCGACGGGGACGGACCCGACGAGGGGGACGGGAGCGCCCCCGACGACGCCGAGGCCGGCGACGACGGGACGGCCGACGACCCGCCCGACGGCCCCGACCGCCGCTTCCGGGTCGTCGACGACGGCTTCGCGGTCTCCGTCGACGGTGGCTCCTTCGAAGCGCTCGTCCCCCGCGGGGTGAACCTCGGGATGGCGAAGCCCGGTCGCTTCCCCGGCGAGGCGGCGATCACCCGCGCCGAGTACGACCGCTGGCTCGCATGGATGGGGGAGCTGAACGTCAACGTCGTCCGGGTGTACACGGTCCACCCGCCGGCGTTCTACCGCGCGCTCGCCGCGTACAACCGGGAGCACGCGGACCCGATCTACCTCCTCCACGGCAACTGGATCGGCGAGGAGCTCCTGGCCCACGCCGGCGACGCGTTCGCGCTCTCCGCGGAGTTCGACCGGTCGCTCCGGCAGGTCGTCGACGTCGTCCACGGCGAGACGACGATCGACCCCGAACCCGGCCACGCCAGCGGGACCTACGACGCCGACGTGAGCGACGCCGTCCTCGGCTATATCGCCGGGATCGAGTGGCCGCCGACCGTCGTCGCCGAGACGAACCGGGCGAACGATCCCGGCCCGTACGACGGCGAGTACCTCGCCTCGACGGTCGACCGACCCTTCGAACGCTGGCTCGCCGAGCGGCTCGACCGGGCGGTGGCCCACGAGGTCGACGCGTACGGGACCCAACGCCCGGCGGCGTTCACGAACTGGGTGACGACCGACCCGCTCTCGCACCCCTACGAGCCGTTCGAGATGGAGGACGCGGTCGCCGTCGATCCCGACGCGATCGTCGCGACCGACGCCAACGACGCGGGCACGTTCGCGGCGTACCACGTCTACCCGTACTACCCGCCGCTGCTCAACGAGACGCCGGAGTACGCGAGCTACGTCGACCATCGCGGCGAGCCCAACAGCTACGCCGGCTACCTGAACGACCTGGTCGGCGCGACCGACCACCCGCTCGTCGTCGCCGAGTTCGGCGTCCCCTCCTCGCGGGGGATCGCCCAGCGACACGTCCACGGGCGCGACCAGGGCCGCTACACCGAGACCGAGCAGGGGGAGATCGTCGCGGCGATGTACGAGGACGTCCGCGAGGTCGGCGCGGCCGGCGGCCTCGTCTTCAGCTGGCACGACGAGTGGTTCAAGCGGACGTGGAACCTCGCCGCGCTCTCGGACCCGAACCGCCGGCCGGAGTGGTCGAACGTCCAGACGCCCGAACAGGGGTTCGGCCTGCTCACGTTCGACCCGGCCGACGCGGTCCCGCTCGACGGCTCCGCCGACGCGTGGGCCGACGCGACCGCGGCGACGCCGGCGGACCCGCCCGTCCGGTTCGACGACGGGGGCGACGGGAGCGCCGCGGACGACGCCCGCGAACTGACCGCGCTCCGGGTCACGAGCGACGCCGCGTACCTCTCGATCCGCCTCGAGTTCGCCGATCTCGGCGACGGTGCGGGCGTCGACGACGCCCCCGACTGGGACCGCGTCAACTACCTCCTCACGCTCGGGCTGACCGGTCGGGGCGGGGTACAACTCCCCCACGGCGTCGACGCGACCTCGGCGTCCACGGACTTCGTCGTCCGGCTCGGCGGCCCGGACGACTCGCGGGTGACGGTCCACCCGCGATACGACGCGTTCGCCTACCTGTACGGCGCGGAGGCCGGCCTCGATCTCGACTCCTACCGAAACCCCGACCCCGGCGCGTTCGCGCCGATCCGGATGACGATCGGTCGCGGGTACACGGTCCCGCCGACCGGCGAGCGGGTCCCGTTCCAGTCGGTCGAGACGGGAGCACTGCGATACGGCAACGGCAACCCCGACTCGCCCGAGTACGACTCGCTCGCGGACGTCCACGTCTCGCCGTCGACGGACGCGATCGAGGTCCGGCTCCCGTGGCTGCTCCTCAACGTCGCCGACCCGAGCCGACGCCGCCGGCTCGGCGACCTCTGGAGCGACGGGGTCGACGAGTACGAGCCGTTCGAGGCGATCGACGTCGCCGCCGCCTCCTACGTGCCGGCCGGGGACGGCGACGCCGGATCCGGGGACGACGGCGGAGGGACCGAAGCCGCCGCCGAGCCGATCGACTCGCGGCCGACGAACCTCGCACACGCGGTCCCCGGAGTCGAGGGCGACCGGCTCCGCACGGTCGAATACGTCCCGCCGACGTGGGACGAGCCGGCGTACACGGAGCGGCTCAAGGAGTCGGCGGAGTACCTCCGAGAGACCTTCGGCCGGTACGGCTGAGGCGGGGAGCGCGGGCGAGTGTCACGTCCGCGCTACTCGACCGTGACGCTCTTCGCGAGGTTGCGCGGTCGGTCGATCGGCCTGCCCTTCTCGTCGGCGACGTGGTAGGCGAACAGCTGCCAGTAGACGTTCGCGACGAGCGGCTCGAGCACGCCGGCCGCGGGGACGGGCAGGTCGACGTCGAGGTGCGTCGGGTCGGCCGCGACCTCGCCGTCGCCGTCGGCGGTCGTCGCGCCGATCACCGGCGCCCCCCGTGCCTGGACCTCCTTGACGTTGTTGAGCGTCTCGTCCGGGCGGGAGCCGTCGGTCAGCAGCGCCAACACCGGCGTCTCGTCGGTGACGAGCGCGAGCGGCCCGTGTTTGAGCTCGCCGGCGGGGAACCCCTCCGCGTGGTCGTAGGAGATCTCCTTCAGCTTCAACGCGCCCTCGAGCGCCACCGGGTGGCCGAACCGGCGGCCGACGAAGAAGAACGCGTCGCTGTCGGCGTACTCGCGGGCGACCTCGCGGATCCGGTCCTCGCGGTCGAGGACGCCCTGGACCGCGTTCGGGAGCCTCCGGACGGACTCGAGCAGCTCGCGAGCCCGCGCGTACGACAGCGACCCGCGGGCGCGACCGATGCGGACCGCGAGCAGCGTGAGCGTCGCCACCTGGGAGGCGAACGTCTTCGTCGCCGCCACGCCGATCTCCGGGCCGGCGCGGATGAACACGCTGTCGTCGGTCTCGCGGACGATCGTGCTGCCGAGCGTGTTGGTGACCGCGAGCGTCCGCGCGCCGGCGCGTTTCGCCCGCCGGATCGCGGAGAGCGTGTCGGCGGTCTCGCCGCTCTGTGTCACCGCGACCACGAGCGTGCGCCAGGGGTCGCGGCCGCCGTCGAACTCGTACTCGCTCGCGACCTCCACCGTCGTCCGGACGTCGACGACCGACTCGAGCAGTTCGGCGGCGTACCGCCCCGCGTAGTTGGAGGTGCCGCAGGCGACGATCTGGATCTCCTCGATCGAGTCGACGTACTCGCTCGGGAGGTCGACGTCGACGTCGACGGTCCCGTCGTCGGCGTCGATCCGCCCGGAGATCGTCTGGCGGAGCGCCCGCGGCTGCTCGTGGATCTCCTTTAACATGTAGTGGTCGTAGCCGCTCTTCTCGGCGGCGTCCGCCTCGTACTCGAGCGTCTCGACCGGCGGCTCGATCGCCTCCCCGTCGCGGTACAGCGACAGCCCGTCCTCGCCGAGGACCGCGAAGTCGCCGTCCTCGACGTAGGTCACCTCGCGGGTGTGCTCGAGGAAGGCGGTCACGTCACTGGCGAGGAAGGTCCCGTCCGCCGCGTGGCCGACGACGAGCGGGCTGTCGCGGCGGGTCGCGTACACCTCGTCGACGCCGGCGATCGTCACGACGACCGCGTAGGTCCCCTCGAGGCGCTCGATCGCGGCCTCGACGGCCGCCCGCGGCTCCGCGCCCGCGTCGAGTTCCGCCTCGATCAGGTGCGGCACGACCTCCGTGTCGGTGTCGCTCGTGAACGCGTGGTCCGACAGCTCCTCGCGGAGCGCGTCGTAGTTCTCGATGATCCCGTTGTGGACGACGGCGACCCGGCCGGTGCAGTCCGTGTGCGGGTGCGCGTTCTCGTCCGTCGGCGGGCCGTGCGTCGACCACCGAGTGTGGCCGATCCCCCGCGTGTGGTCGGTCGACTCGGGGAGGATCCCCTGGAGCTCGCTCACCTCGCCGGACGTCTTGTACACCGAGAGCGCGTCGTCGGTGAGCGCGACCCCCGCGGAGTCGTACCCGCGGTACTCCAGGTTCGAGAGGCCCGAAGAGAGGATCGGCAGTGCGGGCCGGTCGCCGACGTAGCCGATGATCCCACACATGTTACCCCCTCCGTACCGTCACGCCGTCCTCTACCCGTCCGCTCACCGACGCGCCGTCGCCGACGACGGCGTCGGTGCCGAGGACGGTCCCCGGCGCGAGCGCCGCCGCGCCGCCGACGCTCGCGTCGTCGCCGACGACCGCGCCGAGCCGCACGTCCTCGTGTAGCTCGCCGGCGACGGCGACGGTCGCGGTCCCGCCCCGGACCGTGGCGTTCGCGCCGACGTCCGCGCCCGCGCCGACGACGCAGTCGCGGAGCACCGCGCCGGCCTCGACGGTCGCGTCCGGGAGGACGACGGAGCGCTCGACGGTCGCGTTGGGGTCGATCCGGGCGTTCGCGCCCACCGTCGTCCCCGCGGCGACGACCGCGCCGCGACCGACGGAGGCGGTCGGCGCGACGACGCACCGGTCGTCGACGCCCGCGCCGGGTGCGAGCGTCCCGTCGACGGCCCCGCCGTCGCGGTCGAGCACGTCGTCGGTGACCGCGAGCAGGTCCCAGAGGTACGAGACGTCGTGCCAGCCGCCGTCGTACCTGACGGCGCGGACGCCGCCGTCGTCGACGAGCCGGGCGACGGTGTCCGGCAGCTCGTACTCGCCCTTCTCGGACGGTTCGGTGTCGCGGACTGCGTCGAACACCGCCGGCGTGAACGCGTACACGCCCGCGTTGATAACCTCGGAGTCCGCTCTCCGCGGGGGTTTCTCGACGATCGTCTCGACGCGCCCGCCGCGCACCGTCACGACCCCGTACGCCCGCGGTCGATCGCTTCGGGTCACCGCCATCGCGGCCGCCTCGTCGCCGTCGGCGAGGGCGTCGCGGACGTCCGCGACCGCGGCGGGCTCGACGATCCGGTCCCCGTTCAACACGAGGAACGACCCGTCGACGTGGGGTTCGGCCTGCGAGACCGCGTGCGCGGTGCCGAGCCGTTTCTCCTGGACGACGTACCGGATCGAGACGTCCCAGTCGTCGCCGTCGCCGAAGTGGGTCTGGATCCGCTCGCGCTCGTACCCCACGACGAGGACGAACTCCTCGACGCCGGCCGCGCTCGCGGCCTCGATCACGTACTCGAGGAGCGGCTTGTTGGCGACCGGGACCATCGGCTTCGGCCGCCGGTTCGTCAGCGGACTCAGCCGCCGTCCCGCCCCGGCGGCGAGGACGACGGCCGTCGTCGGTCGGTCGGACATGTCGGATTCGAACCGTCCAACGGACTTGAAGGGTGGTGGTCGCCGCGCGCTCGCGGACTCAGTCGGGTCCGGTACGCCTAAACGACCCGGAGACGACCCACGGCGTATGTACTACCACGAGGCGGCGAACTTCCTGTTCGACCTCCGTCGCTTCTCGGTCAAGCCCGGCACCGAGCGCGTCGCGGCGCTGCTCGACCGGCTGGGAAACCCCGAGGCCGACCTCCCGTGCGTCCAGATCGCGGGCTCGAACGGCAAGGGGAGCACGGCGCGGATGGTCGAGTCGGTCCTGCGGGAGTCCGGGCTCTCCGTCGGGCTCTACACCTCGCCGCACCTCGCCGCGCTCACGGAGCGGGTCCGCGTCGACGGCCGGCCCATGACCGACGCGGCGGTCGTCGACTTCGTCGAGGAGGCGAAGCCGTGGCTCGTCGAGCGGGCCGCGGGCGGCGAGCCGCTCACGTTCTTCGAGGTGATCACGGCGATGGCGCTCCACGACTTCGCGCGCCGCGACGTCGACGTCGTCGTCCTCGAGGTCGGCCTCGGCGGCGAGTACGACGCGACCAGCGCCGTCGACCCCGTCGCGACCGCGGTGACGAACGTCTCGCTCGAGCACACCGCGGTCCTCGGCGACACGATCGGGGAGATCGCCCGCACCAAGTCGCGGATCGCCCGCCCCGACGCCCCGATGGTCACGGCCTGCTCGGGCGAGGCCCTGCGGGTCGTCCGCGAGGTCGCCGGGGAGGCGGGCGCGCCCGTGACGCGGGTCACGGGTCCCGGCGGCGCGGGCGGCGGCGACGCGGGCGGTGAGGACGCGGACGGTGACGCCGCCGAGGGCGGTGAGGACGACGCGGACGGTGACGCCGCCGAGGTCGACGACGCTGGCGACGAGGTCGACGACGCGAACCCCCCGGACGGCGACCTCGACCCCGCGATCGACGCGAGCTACGGGGGGCGCGTGAGCGCGACGGACGCCGAGGTGACCTTCGCCGGCGAGTCGGCCGGGACCTACCGGATCCCGCTCGTCGGGAGACATCAGGCGACCAACGCCGCGGTCGCGGCGGCGCTGGCGCGCAGAACGCTCGACGCGCTCGACGAGGGCGACGCAGGAGACGGGGAGGCCGTCGGGTCCTTCGACCGGGCGCTCGCGGACGGGCTGGCGCGGGCGACGTGGCCCGGCCGGTTCGAGGTCGTCGACACGGGGCCGCTGACCGTCCTCGACGGCGCGCACAACCCCGCGGCCTGCGCGACGCTCGCGGAGACGCTCGCGGAGTACGACTACGCGGACCTCCACCTCGTGTACGCCGCGATGCACGACAAGGACCACGCCGGCGCGGTCGGCGCGCTCCCGGCCGCGGCGACCGCGATCGCCTGCCGGCCCGCGCTCGACCGCGCCGAGGACCCGGCGGTGCTCGCGGCGGCGCTCCGGTCGGCGGGCGTCGGCGACGTGACGGAGGGCGACGACGTCGCCGACGCGGTCGCGGCGGCGACCGAGCGCGCCGACGCGGACGACTGCGTCCTCGTCGTCGGCTCGCTGTTCGCGGTCGCGGAGGCGCGCGCGGCGCTGTACCGAACCGTGACCCCGAAATCGATCGACGGCCCGGCGGACGCGGCTCGCGCGCGAGACGGGGTCGACCACCGCACCTGCTCGCTCCGGCTCCGCGGCGACCGCGCGAACCGGGTCGCGGCGACGCTCCGGACGGTCGGCGGGGAGGCGGCCGTCGGCGGGGTCGGCTCGACGGGCGACGGCGGCGACGTCGACGGCGGCGGCTCCGCGGGCGGCGAGCTCTCGCCGGTCACGCTCGCCGGCTCTCTCGCCGAGTTCCGGGAGCTGTGCGACCGGCTCGAGGTCGCGGGCGGCGGCCTCGCGGGCGTCGCTGCCGACCTCCGGGAGCGGCTCGGGATCGGCCGGGGATCGGCCGGGGATCCCGCCGCGGGGGCTGCCGGG